>JAUWXW010000077.1 GCA_030616195.1 Chloroflexota bacterium
GATTATGGGTGGTGGGGGGAGTGACCTGCCGATGTATGACCCCAGTTGGTACGAAGTTTTCCCCGATGCTTTCCAACTGGAAACGTCTTACGTCCTACCTCTGATAAGAGCGTTGGTAAGTCAGAAAAGGACAGATTTTACTGTGAGTGGTCTCTTCGGGGTACCTGATATGAGTGAAACCAAACCAATCGATGTGTTTATGGTCCAGATTTCACCTCCCGATGAACACGGTCTTTGTAGCTTTGGTGCTTCACTGTGGAAGAAAAAGGAGTGGGTCAGAGATGCCAAGGTAGTCCTGGCTGAGGTAAACGAAAGAATAATCAGGACGTATGGCGATAACTTCGTTCATGTCTCAGAGATAGACCTCTTCGTGGAGCATACCCCTACCGGGAAAATTCCTGGGGGTACGGATATATTGGGCAGGAGGACTACGGGACCCGGTGAACTGGAGAAAACGATTGCCGGGTATGTTGGCACCCTGATTAGAGACGGTGATTGTCTGGAGATTGGAGTAGGGGGTACTGCCGAATGGGTGGCTCAACTGGGAGAGCTGGATAATAAGCATGATCTAGGCTGGCATTCGGAGAATACCGTCAGAGGGATTGGCACCCTGGTGATGAATGGAGTGATGACTGGTAAATATAAGAACATTCATCAGGGGAGGGCGGTGGCAACGGCGGTGGGAGGGGGCACTAAAGAGGAGATGGACTTCATCAATGACAATCCTCTGTTTGAAGTATACTCCTCGACTTACATTCTCGATCCGCGAGTTATTGCTGCCCATGATAACATGGTGGCCATCAATAGCGCCATTGCTGTGGATCTTACCGGCCAGATCGCTGCTGAATCCGTGGGGCCGGTGATGACCAGCGGGTCTGGAGGTCAGCTTTCCTTTGCTATTGGTGCCTACCTATCGAAAGGTGGGCGCAGCATTGTGGCTATCCTTTCGACAGCCAGGGACGGCACTTTATCTCGCATCGTATCTATGCTGGAACCGGGGACAGTTGTCAGTACACCACGCAGCTTGGCTGATATCGTGGTGACCGAATATGGCATTGCCAGGCTGAGTGGGAAGACTCAAAGAGAGCGCACCCTGGAGCTAATTGGCATTGCTCACCCCGATTTCCGGGCGGAGCTTAAGAAGGAAGCAGAAAGGCTATACTGGCCATAACAGATGACCAATCGGATTGTTATCACCGGCATGGGGGTGGTGAGCCCTTTGGGCTTGGATGTTCCATCGCTGTGGGAAGCCCTTCTCAGCGGCAAGTCTGGCATCGATCGCATCACCCTGTTTGACCCTGAGCTCTTTGAGACGAAGATCGCTGCCGAGGTAAAGGGCTTCGATGCCATGGACTACATGGAGCGCAAGCAAGCGCGGCACATGGACCGCTACACGCAGTTTGCCGTGGTAGCCAGTCGCCAGGCAGTGGAGCAAGCCAAGCTCGAATTTGATGATCCTGAGGATATCGGTGTTCTTATCGGCAGCGGTATTGGTGGGCTAAGCACCCTGTCGGAGCAACTTGCTGTTCTGGCGGAGAGAGGCCCCAGTCGAGTAAGCCCCTTCCTTATTTCCATGATGATCACTGATGGCGCTTCAGGTCAGGTTTCCATAATGATGGGAGCCAGGGGGGTGAATTTCTGTGCCACCTCTGCTTGCTCCAGCGGTGCTGATGCCATTGGCGAGGCTTGCGAGATCATCAAGCGTGGAGATGCTCAGGCAATGCTGGCTGGTGGTGCCGAGGCTTGCATCAGTCCCATAGCTGTCGCCGGTTTCAATGCCGCGGGCGCCTTGTCCAAGCGCAATGATGAGCCCCAGAAGGCTTCTCGTCCCTTTGATGCCGACCGTGATGGCTTTGTTATAGGGGAAGGTGCGGCGGTGCTGGTTTTGGAAAGCCTTCCCCATGCCTTGAAGCGCGGAGCCGACATCTTGGCTGAGGTTATCGGCTATGGAGCTACCTCTGATGCCTACCACATCACCCAGCCAGCGGTAGGTGGGGAGGGTGGCGCTAAAGCGATGCAACTGGCCTTGAGAAAAGCCGGGATAGAACCAAAAGAGATCGACTACATCAACGCTCACGGTACCTCTACACCACTGAATGATAAGACCGAGACAATGGCGATGAAAGCTGTGTTTGGCGACGATGCCTACCGTATCCCTGTTAGCTCCACCAAATCAATGATGGGGCATATGATTGGAGCTGCCGGCGCCATCGAGGCAATGGTATGTGTTCTTGCTATCCAGCACGGGGTGATTCCACCTACTACAAACCTGACCAATCCTGATCCAGAGTGTGACCTCGATTACGTGCCCCATGTGGCCCGCCAGAAAAGGGTGAGGACGGCATTGTCCAATTCCTTCGGCTTCGGAGGGCACAACTCGGTACTCGTTCTCAGACAATATGGCGAGGGTGAATAGTTGAATCACCGCCGCTGGAAGATCCTTCCCACTGCTCCGCCTAAATACCTGGCGGAAACGGGCCTTCCCCCTCTAGCCGCTCAACTCCTTTATAATCGTGGCATTACCGAGCCTGTTCAGGCTGAGGCCTTCCTCGGTGAAGAGGAAAACCTCCAGGACGATCCCTTTCTCCTTCCTGATATGGAAAAGGCGGTAGCCAGGGTCTACCACGCTTTACTCGGTGGTGAGACCATTGCCATCTACGGCGATTTTGATGCTGACGGCATCTGTGGTACCGCTGTTCTGACACAGGGCCTTTCCCTTCTGGGGGCCAGGATTATTCCCTATATTCCGCACCGGGTACAGGAGGGGTACGGACTCAACTCAGCCTCTTTGGAAAGCCTGGCTCAACAAGGTGTTACCTTGGTGATAACTGTTGATTGTGGTATCAGCAATATTGTTGAGGTGGAGCAGGCGCGAGACAAAGGGCTGGATATAATCATTACTGACCATCACACCATTTCCCAGGGCATTCCCTCGGCATTAGCGGTGATCAACCCGCAGCGAGCGGACTCGGCCTATCCCTTTTCACAGCTTGCCGGGGTAGGGGTAGCCTTCAAGTTTCTCCAGGCGCTATTTCAAACCTTAGGCAAGAGAGAACTGCTGGATGATATGTTCGACATAGTAGCCGTCGGAACTGTGGCAGACATGGTGCCCCTGGTAGGGGAGAACCGGTATCTGGTGAAAAGAGGATTGAAGGCGTTGCGCGGAGGGCATCGCCTCGGTCTTCAGGAGATGCTGCGTATTGCTGGAGTCCAGGCGAAAGACCTCGATAGCGGGCGTATCTCGTGGACTATCGCACCCCGTCTCAACGCTCCAGGAAGACTGAAACATGCCCTGGCCAGTTATGAACTACTGATGACTGATTCGGCTGAGGAAGCGCGGCAAGCGGCTCAAGGGCTGGAGGAGACGAATGCCGAGCGTCAGAGGCTGACCAGCGAGCTTTCTGCTAAGGCCAAGGAGGAGATATCGATTAGCGGCGTTGATGCCCCTCTTCTAATGGTGGCGGGAGAGGAGTACCCGCCCGGTGTGGCGGGGCTTATTGCTAGTAAGTTGGTGGAGGAATTCTACCGTCCCGCTCTCGTTCTCGAAGTAGGTCAGGATGAGTGTAGAGGCAGTGCCCGGAGCATTCCTGAATTCGATATGATCGCCGCTTTGGGGGAGTGCCGAGATGTCCTGTTGCGGTTCGGTGGACATCCTATGGCGGCCGGTTTTGCTGTACACAATGAGAATCTAGCCCAATTTCACCAGCGCCTCCTGGATATAGCGGCCAGTCAGTTGGCGACAGTGGATCTCCACCCCTTCCTGACTGTCGACGCTGATGTACCTCTTTCCGGTATCGACGGGGAAGTCTTTAAGCTTGTGGAGAGGTTCGCTCCTTTTGGGAGTGGTAACCCTGTGCCGGTCTTCCTGTCGCGGGGAGTGAAAGTGGTGGATTGTCGTGCAGTGGGCGACGGGTCTCGGCATTTGACGCTGAAGCTGAGGCAGGGGGGAATTGTGTGGCGGGGGATTGGCTTCGATTTAGGCCATCTTCAGGATGAAGTAACCGGCGAGATTGACATAACATATAACCTGTCGGTGGACCGCTGGGGCGCCCAGGACACGCTGGCACTCAATATTCTTGATTTTGCTCCTGTTCGTTGACGTCTATTGACTCGTTTCCTGAAGAAATCGGCTCCGGAGTCTCAGGCCTTACCCAGCCGACCCTCCAATATGCCAGTAAAGTTACAGCCCCCACGAACAAAACCAGGGATATGATATGCGCCTGATGCAGCGGTCCCAGTACCGCTGGTTCCTCTCTCACCCAACTGATAAAGAACCTTCCGAAGGAATACATGGCTACCATGGCTAGAAAGAGAGACCCATCAGGCCTTATTCGCCCCTTTAGTCTCCATAGAATGCCGAAAACCATCAGGTTCCAGATAATCTCATAAACCGGAGCCGGATGCCCCGCCACGTGAAGATCGGCATAGGCATCGGGATGCGTGTAAATCAGACCCCAGGGCAGTCCTGTCGGCGTTCCGTAGGCATCTCCGTTTATGGTGCAGCCGATCCTGCCTATGGACAGCCCCAGAATAATGGCAGGAGCGAGGATATCGGCAAAGCGCGCTAGAGATATCTTGTGTACCCGGGCAGCAATAAATCCTCCTAGTAGGCCTCCCAAAAGTGCTCCGTACCAGGATAGTCCGCCCTTCCAGAAGGCCAGTATCCGGCCAGGGTCGTCGCCGTAAACGTCCAGGTTGTCAAGAACGTGGACCAATCTGGCACCCAACAGGCCAAAGAGAACAAGCCAGAAAGCAGAGCCAAAGACGACTTCTGCCGACATGCCGCCTTCTTTTGCCAGGCGCATGCTGAGCCAAGTGGCGACGACTATACCCACAAGCATGAGTACGCCGTGCCAGCCAACATTCAAAGAGCCAAGACTACGTATCAGGGGATCGATGCCTATAGTGATTGATGCGGTGGTAATAGGTGTACCTCTCTAAGACATTATGGCCTCTACAAAGGCTTGAGGATCAAAGGGGGCAAGGTCGTCCAGCGTCTCGCCAGTGCCAATGACTTGAATGGGTATCTTCAGTTGATCGCAGATAGCCAGCACTATGCCACCCCTGGAGGTGCCATCTAGCTTGGCAAGGACAATCCCGCTAACATCGACCGCCTCGGTAAAATACCTGGCCTGGGACAGACCATTTTGCCCCGTGGTAGCATCAAGGACCAACAGCGTTTGCTGAGGAGCCGCGGTATCAACCTTTTGGGCTACTCGCTTGATCTTTACTAATTCTTGCATCAGATTAAACTTGGTGTGGAGGCGACCCGCGGTATCAATGAGCACTGCGTGGGCACCGCGGTTCTTGGCTGCTTGCAGAGCGTCAAAGACCACCGCCCCTGGATCCGCACCTGGCTGGTGCGAGATGACTTCTGCTCCTACCTTGTTGCCCCACCACTTGAGCTGATCGATGGCTGCTGCTCTGAAGGTATCAGCGGCAGCCAAGATGACCTTCTTGCCGTCTCTCTTAAAGCCATAAGCCAGCTTGGCGATGCTGGTGGTCTTGCCTGAACCGTTTACCCCTACTACCAGGATAACCTGGGGATATGTGGGCGTAACTGACTCGGCCTTTTCAACCGTCAACATCACGATCATCTCTTGTTCTAAAGCTGCGCGTACCTTTTGGGGATCATGGAGCTTCCCCTTTTCCGTCCTGCCTTTTGTCTGCTGGATAAGCTTGGCGGCGGTATCCACGCCGACGTCGGCAGCAATGAGCAACTCTTCCAGCTCCTCCCATAATTCCTCTTCTATGGTGCCGCGGTCAAAGAGGCTGGTGATCTTGCCAAACCACGTCTCTTTGCTGCGTTTTACTGCCTGCTCTGTCTTTCCCCTGAATATGTTGAACAATCCTTAACCCCCTGATAGCTATCAAGATATGTTAGCATGGGGTTCGGGAGCGGTCAACGAGATTTGAAAGGCAGAAGCAAAGGCAAGAAGGGGATACGGCGGTTCGAGAGATGCTAAGGAGGCAATTACAAGGGCCTCTTGGCAGGCAGCGCTATGATCCCTGTGCCAGTGCAGTGGGGACCTAGTGGAACAGCAAAGGTGAACTCGATGTCAACCAGGTGTTGGCCTGCGTCAGTGTATTTCTTGGCTACCTTGCCTGTCATTGTCATGGTGTCGCCGGGGAAGCAGGGCATCATAAGGCGAAGGGCAATCTCTTTTGGCTCCCCTTCCGGTCCCGACCAGTCGGTGAGGTATTTACCTGCAAAACCGTAGATGGTAGGGGTGTTCACAAAGATGTCCTTAAGGCCAGCCTTTTGAGCATAGTCGCGATCGTGATGTATCGGCATAAAATCTCTGCTGGCGATGGCGCAAGAGACTACCGTGGTAGAGGTAATATCCCTGGTCACTGTGGGCAGCTCTAGCCCCTCCTCCACATCCTCCCAGTAAAGGCTTTTCCAGACCACATTCACCCCTTTCACTTTCATCGCCTATGGCTCAGGAATCCGTGCGATACCTGAGCATGGTAAGAATTTGGCTGCCAACCAGTTCCCCTTTTTGGTTGGTGTAGGTGAAGGTCGTAGTTACAAAGTGACCTTTTCCCAAAGCCGTTTGTTTTTCTGCCGACACACTGTCAACCCTGTAAGTGAAGCTTACCCGGTCTCCTGGAAACAGAGGTTGGTGGTATTTCTGGGTGCTGCCGGTAATGATTATCTGGGTGAATCCAGCCTTGGCAAGCTTCTCCAAGACTTGGTCCAGGGGACCTGACGGCGGCTCTCTTGGAGGCCATAGTGGCGGCATCGACCATGTCAGCAGCATGGTAGGTGGAGTGATAATGCTGCCGTACTTGCTTTTCTTGGCGTATTCTTCGTCGGTATACAAGGGGTTGCCGTCTTGCATTGCTTCACACCAGTGCCTGATCATCGGCTGGCACACCTCGTCCAGGGCTTCCAGGCGTGGCCCTTCTACACCGACCAATGCCTTCAGTTCTTCATGTAACTCTTGATTCATGTCTATCAGGGTAACCCAACCTGGCTTGCCAGAGAAGCCGTCTCGCCTCTCATTATCCCTCGTCGTGATAATATACTCATCGTATCTGGCTGTCAACGCCGCTTTGCAATGGCGGCGGGCGCATCAAAGCCAAACTTTGCTGGGTATCTGAGGCCTGTGGTAAAAGTGCCGAACTCTCGGATGTGGCAGCAAAGTACCCGTGTTCAGGTCATATCCATGCTCTCTACTTAAGCGCCTGGCGCAGACGGTGGTACTGGAGCACAGTCTGGGCAACGTTAATTCCGGAGTCCATTGCCTGTTGGACGCCTATGCCAGTGCCGCCCGCATCACAGCCCACATAGAACAGTCCCCGCACTGGGGCTTTGGTTGATGGCTTGTGGCGACCACATTGGCCCACCACCTGTCCCAGACCAATGCATTCTCCGCCAATGTGTGGCAGCACCTGATCGCGGGTGAGGGCGGAGACGTCGTGAGTAGAATAGCCTTCCTTGGAGTCGAT
>JAUWXW010000154.1 GCA_030616195.1 Chloroflexota bacterium
TCCCAATTCATTGAATATGCTGGTGCTGACGGTAAGCTCAAGCGTGTTCCGGTCAGGGAATTCCCAGCGCCTCAAGACTGGACGGCCCCCCAAATGCGTGAAACGAAGCCCCAGCGCTATTCTCTTTTGGCATGGCTCGGCAATGAAACGAGAGCAATGGCCAGGGCTACAGGTTTCAACCAGCCATCATTGATTCAGTACGTTCTCTGCCCTGATAGTGAGCCTATCCTGCCCCGCTATGAAATGACAACGCATGCAGACTATCAGTCATTGCCTACAGGTGAAGAAATGCGGCCCGCCTCCGTACACCTGACAATCAGAGCAACAGACCTCGGCTTTGAGGAGTTGCGCCAGATCTATCACGGCGTAAGGGGGAGCCGACAGGTCAAATGGCAAAAGGCGTTGACCAAGAAACACGAAACACTGGACAACATAGTGCGGCAAAAAGGCGGTCCCCTCAAAGGCAAAGGGTCAAAGGCGTTTTGGCTCTCCGTAATGAACGAAATAAATGAGTGGATCGGAGAACACCCTGAGAACGGCGACCCATATACAGAATGGAGGGCGGTTAAGAAAGCCTACAAACCTATTGGGAGGCTCAGGGAGAGTCTCAGCTCATAGCAGGGGGAAACCAAGAGCAAGTAAAGGGGAGAGCTCTATCACCCACAAGCTGAGCGCTTGTGGGCGGCACCCCGGCCTCTCAATTGAACAAGCGCCCCTTCCACACACAAGCCAGATTCCTGGCGGGAGCGAATGGGAGTCGAACCCACCATGGATACCGAGGGGCACCCATCAACGGATTTGAAGTCCGCGAAGCTCACCGGAGCCTCCTCGCTCCCTCCGACCTATGCCTGGCTCTCCACAGGAGCCGGGGCTTTTCTCCGAGCCAGCTTAGCCAGCAGAATACCCACCTCATAAAGCAATATAATGGGAATAGCAACTATGGTCTGATTGACAGGGTCAGGAGTGGGAGTAACGATAGCAGCCACGATAAAGGCACCCACAATGGCAAACTTCCTATACCTGGAGAGCCCTTGAGGGCTGACTACACCAATCTTGCTCAGGAAGAACATTACCAGCGGGAGCTCGAATATCAGGCCCATGGCAAGAAGGAGTCTGGTGACCACCGAAATGTAGTTACCTATGCTGATATAGGGCGCTGGTGCCTCGGGACCAGCGAGCCAAGGAAAATTGAGCAAGAAGTCAAGAGCCCGGGGCAGGAAGACAACATAGCCGAAGGCCGCACCGGCAGCGAAGAACAACAACACCCCTGGCATAAGAAGGTACAGGTATCTCTTCTCTTGACGGGTAAGGGCAGGGTGGACGAACATCACCATTTGATACATGAGAAAAGGCAGCGCCAGGACGATTCCGGAATAGAGACACACCTTCATGTAGGTGCCTATCATTTCCGTCACCTCAACGAAGATAATCGTCACCCCTTCTTCAGGGGCTCTCGACTCAAGGAAGTCGAAGATCTGCCTGGCGAAGGCGAAGGAGATGCCGGTAGTAATAACTACGGCAATAACCGACCAGATCAGACGCCGGCGTAGCTCGACAAGGTGTCCTTTGAGAGTAAGGGCCTTCTCCTTCTCTTGCTTGATTCCCATGACGTCTATCATAGGACGTATCCGCGGCTACGCCAGAAGTTGCTACAGGCTTCTTTCAGCGGGGCGAGCACCAAAGAGTTGCCCTGCAATCATTTAGTTCATCACTTGGGTTTAAGACTGCTGAAAATGCCTTCGGCATCAGTTGCGCCTGGCGGCAGCGCGCCGACTAGCTTTGTCACCACCTCGATCCTTGACTGCCCCAAGGCGGTCACCGTCAAGGGGCAAACCTCCGCCAGGCTTTCCCCTCAACCGTCCGCATCCTTATGCCTTGCCTCCTCTATCTGGGCGTCTGCTTCCTTTTCCGGCGCATGTTCCGGAGCAGCGCTTGCCTCCTGGGCCACATCTTGTATTTCCTTCCCCACCTGTTGAATATCCCTGCTCACAGATCCTTCACCCTCCACGACCTCCCTTACGTCCTTCCCCACATCAGTTATGTCCTTGGCTATCTCCTGAAGCCCCCTGGTCAACAATCCTTTCCCAGGGCTGAGGACAGTACTTACCTCCTTCCTCACATCCCCTATCTCCTTGACCACCTCCTTCAAATCACCGGCCAATCCTGTTCCAGGGCTTACGGCACTGTCTACCTCTTTACCGACATCCTTCACTTCCTCCGACATTTCTCTGAAGTCCTTGCTCAGCTCCGCAGTCGCCTGCCTCAGCTTACGCATACCCCTACCTATGCTGGCAGCGACTTCGGGCAATCTAGCCGGGCCAACAACTATGAGGAGGACAATGAGGATCAGGAGTATTTCTAGAGGGCCGATACCGAAGAAATCCATTTTAGCTAATCACCACCCCACCCAGTTACAGACTGAGGACTGCCTGGCATTCCAGTCTTATGTCAACCGACAAACGGGAAGGCAGGCGTTTTAGTCTTTGCTCTCTTCGTTGGATTTTGCTTCTGGCTCGTCACTGCTCTCTTCTCTGGTCTCCCTGGTGGTCAACTTGGGGACATCATCTAGCTTGCCCTTCTCCCGGCGAAACTCCCGTATACTCTTCCCCAGAGCGCCACCAACGTTGGCTAGCTTTCCCACCCCAAACACCAGCACGACAGCGACCACGATGAGAGTGATCTCCAATGGCCCAATAGCATACAATCTGTGACTTTTCTTTTCGCTATTCTTGTAGTGACAACCCATTTGCTTCTTGAACCACTCGCAACGCATAATCTACCTCCCCATGCTATATTAAATTCGACAAGTATCCCCCTACCACCTTCTATTTTACTCCAAGGGGTATAGTGTTTGTCCAGTTAGGGCGGTAGCCCGGGGATCTGGGGGTGTCCCCCAGCGCTCCTGTCCAGCTAGCCAGGCCTGTACCCCGCCTCCTCCGCCTGCCGATCCAGATCCACAGTCATGATTCTTTCCAGTGGCAATAAAACCTCAGCCTCCGCCTTTCTCAAATCGATGGCCTTGATATAGCTGTGGCACTCCTCACAGGTATACAGGCGATACAACTCCGCATCATCGGTTAGGTAAGCAAGCGAGCTCTGTTCATAAGTGCCACAGTATGGACACTCCAGCCGCTGGAAGAGCCACTCCGCATCGCAACGAGAACACAGCAACCACCTCGCTCCCCGCTCCTTATCCAGGAAGGCGAAGTCCGCTTTGCCCCCGCAAACGGGGCAGTACTTGCGCCTCCAAAGCTCCTGATTCACTAAGGTTAATAATACCTCAGAGTGAGCAGCTAACTGGGGTTGGAGTGTAGCCTGGAGCACGCCGACTATAAGAAATTCCTGAGTCTCATCCTGTATTACACCAATGGCCGATAGCGACCCACCGTCAAACCAGACCTCGACCGCCTTCTTTAAGGAAGAATAGTCCATAGTAAGCTGATTCAAGTTCTCGATTTCCTCAGGGGTAGGCGAGAGGTATTCAACTACAAGACCTATCACCTCTCGGAGGAAACTCTGAATCGCTGCCCAGTCCAGTGTCAGTTCAGCAAAGGTCAGCGTTGGTTTACCTTGCTCCAGTCGTTCAATGAGTTTATTTTCGGTTAGGGATAGTTTCGGAGAGGGGATGGATAGCTTACTTTTAAGCTGGACGATCAATAGCCGACGAAAGAACTCGAAAGAATCAGGAAGAGGGTGATCACCCTCTTCCAATTTCTCAAGGATTTCGCTGTCTTTTTGCCTAGTTATTTCCCTATCCTCCAGTATCTGGTGCTCCCTTTGCTAGGTTTTTCCCCAGTCCTACCGGGCAGACTTCAGCACCAGGGTTGTTGTGCATTATTGACCCCCAACTGTGCAGAACTTACCTTGTTAATGCTCACCCTTGTAGTCCGGGTGCTCCCGCAGAACAGGCATCCGGTTCACAATCCAACGGTAGACGAGAATCTCAATGGTAATGACTCCGATGACAATAAGGAACTCCTTCCAATAGAAGAGCTCACGGTCTGCGAGCTCCCAGTTAAGCGCGATCAGTGACACGTTGAGCCGGTTGATGATGACGCCGATGATAGTCAAGATGGCCGTAAACTGGACAAGGCCCACCTTCCTCCTTTGGGTTGCAAAGAGGAAGAGGAAGGAAGGGAGGAGAACGAAGACGAGGATCTCGACTAGGAACCAGGCCCCCCAAGACGTACCCAGGAGGTTCCAGTGGTGTCCATGGGCGAGAGCGATCATCTTCAGGGCAAAGTAGGTGAGGAGCACGAAGGAGGCAGCTTTCCCCAGACCGAGGGTGATCTTGTCCAGGCTTGTCAGGTAGTCAGAGCCAGCCCCATCCCTGAGGAAGCGTTTGGTGAGCAAGCTTACGAAGATCACCACACAGAGCCCGGCGGCGATAGCCGAGATGAAGAATAACGCCGGCATATACGGTGAGTACCACAGGGGATGGAGCTTTCCTGGGGAGAGGAGGAACATTGCACCAAGGGCAGACTGGTGAAGCGTCGACAGCATCACGCCGAAGATGGTGAGACCGACCATGATCTGCAATGCCCATTTGCGGAGTGTCTTCCAGCCGGCCCACTCGGATATAGATGGGAAAAATTCAAGAAACTGGCACGAGAGGTAGAGGGCCACGTGCCAGGCTACCAGAAACAGAACGGAAGCTGTGCCAAACGAGACGAACATGGGGTAGGGAAGCCGCCAGGGACGGCCGAGGTCGATGAGCAGAAAAATGACGGCGAACAGGTAGCCGAGAAAACCGACCAGGATGGCATTCTTGACCACGGGACGGTATTCTTTGAGCCCGAAGAGGTATACGGCCGTTCCCAGGACAAATCCCGTGGCTGCCAACGGGACACCAACGAAGAGCCCCCAGCCGAGCAAGAGCCCCCAGGGT
>JAUWXW010000225.1 GCA_030616195.1 Chloroflexota bacterium
GGAGTACGGACATGCCAGCCTGAATCAAAGCCAGGATTCCGCCCTTTTCGCTTATCTTCCCTTCTCCATGCCGGTGTGGATGAGTCATGGTGACCAGGTGGCGGAGCTACCTCCTGGCTTTACCACCCTTTGCTACACTGATAACTGTCCCATTGCCGTTATGGGCAATGACCGGGGTATCTTCGGGTTGCAGTTCCACCCAGAAGTAGTCCATACACCTGACGGCAAGACTATTCTGAAGAACTTCCTGTACAATATCTGCGGCTGTACCGGTAACTGGACGACAGCCAACTTCATCAGCGAAGCCATAGCCAAGATCGAGGAACAGGTAGGTAACGGGAGCGTAATCTGCGCTCTCTCCGGGGGTGTTGATTCCTCTGTAGCCGCTACCCTGATCCATCAGGCAGTGGGAGACCAGCTAACCTGCATCTTCGTTAACAACGGGCTTATGCGCCGAGAGGAACCGGAGCGAACCCTCAGTGCTTTCCGAAGGAACCTGAAGATGAACGTCGTCTACGCTGACGTCGCTGATAGATTCCTTAGTCGGCTAGAAGGAGTGATTGATCCTGAAACGAAGCGCCACGTGATAGGAGAGGAATTCATCCGGGTTTTTGAGGAGGAGGCAGCCCAAATAGGGAAGGTGGACTTCCTTGCCCAGGGGACCCTCTATCCTGATGTTATTGAAAGCGCTAACCCCGACGTCAAGGCTTCGGCAAGGATAAAATCCCATCATAATGTGGGCGGACTGCCAGCCACGATGTCCCTCAAATTGGTTGAACCTCTACGTTTCCTCTTCAAGGATGAGGCGCGGCAGGTAGGACTGGCTTTAGGCCTGCCCGAGGACATAATCTGGCGACAACCCTTTCCCGGACCGGGTTTGTCAGTCCGCATTATTGGTGAGGTCACCAGGGAGCGTTTGGAGATCCTGAGGGGTGCCGATTGGATTGTAATGAGTGAAATTAAGAAGGCGGGACTATACCGGGAACTGTGGCAGAGCTTTGCCGTGCTCACCGGGGTTCAAAGCGTGGGAGTAATGGGCGACTACAGGACCTACGGTTATACGGTGGCTCTGCGAGCGGTGACCAGTGAAGATGCCATGACGGCTAACTGGGCCCAGTTGCCCTACGAACTTCTGGCCCAAATCTCCAACCGCAACGTTAACGAAGTACCCGAGGTGAACCGGGTGGTCTATGATATATCCTCCAAGCCACCCGCCACCATTGAATGGGAGTAATAATAGGTGAACGGAGGCGAGAAAATGGATAATCCTGAAGACGAAACTATTGAATTGGAAGAAAGGGAGATAGACCTGGAGATGCTCCGGGACGATCTGGTAGGAGAGTTGCAGGCTATCAATCAGTATCAGGATCATGTCGACTCGGTGGATAGTGAAGAGGCAAGGCGTGTACTAGAGCATATCAGGGATGACGAGAAGGAACACGTTGCCGAACTGGTCAAGTTGATCCAGAAGCTTGACCCCACTCAGGCAGAGAAATTCAAGAAGGAGAAGCTATAGTTCGGAAGGGCCAGTGCTGTTCGAGAATGTAGGGACAGACCTTTAGGTCTGTCCGAGAAGGTCAGTGAAAACCCTCGTGGGGCAGGACTCTAGTCGCTCGGACGGGTCTAAAGACCCGTCCCTACATTCTTTCAAATACTCGCTGGTCAAATCAGAGTTCTCTCAACCGGTGGAGGAATAGTCTTGAAGGTAATGGTGGTTGGGGGCGGTGCTCGGGAGCATGCCCTGGTGTGGAAGATCAGACACAGCCCCAAGGTGGATGAGATTTACGTTGCCCCGGGAAATGCCGGAACGGAGGCCATTGCTCATAATTTGGACGTCTCTCCTACCGACGTGGAAGCCCTGGCCAGGGCAGCACAGCAGTATCACATCGATCTAACCGTAGTTGGCCCCGAAGCCCCCCTCGCCTCAGGCATTGTTGACCTTTTTCAGAGTCTGGACCTGCCTGTTTTCGGCCCCACTAAAGCAGCCACACGGCTTGAATCAAGCAAAGTCTTCTCCAAGGAGTTGATGCAAAAGTATGGCATTCCCTGTGCTCAGGGTGCTGTTTTCTCTTCATATTCGCAAGCCAGAGATTACGTGAAATCACGGCCCGCTCCAATAGTCATCAAAGCAGATGGACTGGCGGCGGGCAAGGGAGTCACGGTGGCCGCCTCACAGGAGCAAGCCCTCGAGGCGCTGTCTGACGTCATGGACCGGAAGACTCTCGGCACTGCTGGCGACAGGGTGATCGTTGAGGAATGCCTCACCGGCAGGGAGGTAAGCTTGATTGCTTTCACTGATGGCAAGAGCGTTTCCCCTATGGTGCCCGCCTGTGACTATAAGCGAGTGTTCGATTCTGACCAGGGGCCGAACACCGGGGGTATGGGAAGCTATAGCCCTCCTGATTTCTTTGACCAGTCCCAGGTTGAGCAGGTGCAGCGTGCTGTTCTCGAACCGGCGGTGCGCGCCATGGCTGAGGAGGGGGCAGTCTATAAGGGCGTCCTTTACGCCGGGCTGATTGCCACCTCTGAGGGCCTCAAGGTTCTGGAGTTCAATGCCAGGTTTGGTGATCCTGAGACCCAGGTTATGATTCCGCGCCTTAAGACTGACCTGGTAGACATAATGCTGGCCATAATTGATGGCACGCTTGATAAGATGAAGATCGAATGGATCGACGAAGCTTGTGTAGGCGTGGTGATGGCCTCAGCAGGCTACCCGGGAAGTTATGAGACGGGTTTCCCTATAACTGGCCTGGACAAGCTGGATGAGGACATCCTCGTCTTCCACGCTGGAACTGCTACAAGGGAAGGGGTAGTCACCAGCGGCGGGAGGGTGCTTACCGTAGTAGCCAGGGGTGAAACACTGGATGAGGCGCGGGCCAGGGTCTATACCAATATTCCCCGTATCCACTTCGAAGGCTGCCACTATCGAAGAGACATTGCCGCCGCCGGACGAGACTGAGGACAGGGGAACAAGGAATAGAACGGTTCGCTCCGCGTGGCTGGGGAATACGGGTCAGGTCGGGTCTCCATAGGTCTCCTGAGGCGACCCTGGCGGCCGACTCGCCGTGGCGAGAACCTTTGACACCCACGCGTGATTCCATGACGGCCCCTCATCGTCCTTCTACCCACAAGCCCGTGGGCCTGTGGGTGGCACTCGGCAATGACACATGGGGAGACGTTCGCCTGTTTGTCATTGCCACGGTCGCCTCAGGCGACCGTGGCAATCTCAGGGTGGGGCAGCGTTTCGGACAAACCTGACGGTTTGTCCCTACATTTCTTGGTATCTGAGTCCAGCAACCCGGGTCAGGTCACTGACCTGGACGCAATTGACACCTCTGGGACAGGTATGGCTCCCTCGATCTCGACTGCGTTTCCGTCAATCCAGACCTTTACTTGAAGGGCCTCTATGGCCTGCCGCTTATCCTCCGGACTCAGGCCCTTCAGATTCTGTCGCACTAGCTCGCACGCCTTCTTGATGTCCTGAAGGTCAGGCTTGAATTCTTCGTTCGC
>JAUWXW010000221.1 GCA_030616195.1 Chloroflexota bacterium
GGGCATGCTGCTTTCATGGCAGTGGGCGCTTATACGGTAGCCGTTCTAGCCACCAAATATGATGTGAATCCTTGGCTCTGCCTGCCACTTAGCGCGGTTTTTGCTGGCCTGGTGGGGCTTGTTTTTGGTTTGCCAGCCCTGAGGATAAAGGGGTTTTATCTGGTTATGTCCACCATTGCCGCTCAGTTCATTGTCATCTGGGTCATACAAGAGCAGAGCTGGACAGGGGGGGTATATGGGATAGGCGTGCCCGATGTCCCAGGCGTCCAGACAGGTGGCGAGAATGATTATCGCAATTTCTGGTGGCTGACAATGGGCATACTGGTGGCCATGATACTGGTGGCCAAGAACGTCCAGAGAACAGCCGTGGGCAGGAAGTTCATTGCAGTTAGGGATAATGATCTGGCCGCTGAGGTCATGGGAATCAACCTTTTCCGCACCAAGCTGCTTGCTTTTTTCATCGGCTGTTCCTTTGCCGGAGTAGCTGGCTGGCTGTGGGCCCACTTCATGGGGCATATCACCCCTGGTCAATTCACTTTCAACATGTCCCTGATCTTCCTGGGCATGATCATAGTCGGTGGTATGGGAAGCACCACCGGGGCTGTTATGGGAACCATGATACTCAGGCTTACGGAGAAGCTGGTCGACAACATATCGGCGACGCTGAGCGACTGGTTTCCAGGCCAGGCTGTCCAGATGTTTCCCGCCATGTCGTTGATAGTGTTTGCTGCTGTGGTTATGTTCTTCATAATGGTGCAGCCTAGGGGAGCCTACCACCTGTTCACGAGAGTTAAGCTCTATTATCGATTGCATCCCTTCTCCTACTAAGAAGAATGCCGTAGGTCAGGGTCGCCTTAGGCGACCCTCTGGCGACCGCTGGAGATCTGGCACCACCTTCCCTAAAGATGCCTGGAAAACGGTGTTGCTTTCCATTCACGGGCTTTGCTAGACTTCGCCTTAGGGAAACCCCGACGCCTACGTGGATAGAACAACCATTAGATGGGGGGAGGGAGGAGAATACGAAAGGGATGCCCGTAACACGCCCAGTGCAGAGAGGCTTTGATCTCACCTGTAGCTGAAAGGGTAGGAAGAAGTCCTGGCTTGAACAATGAGGAGAGTAGCAGCTTACCTCGGTCTTTATCAGCGCCACGAGTTGGCTACACGAGTGGAGCGCGCCCGGAAGCTCCTGGAGAATTGCGAGGTCTGTCCTCATCAATGCCATGTTGATCGCCTGGCTGGTCAGATAGGTAAGTGCCGTACAGCGGCCCTGGCGATTGTCTCCAGCTACGGTGCTCATTTCGGCGAAGAAGCACCCTTAGTAGGCAGCAAGGGGTCAGGAACGATATTCTTCACCAACTGCAATCTGAAGTGTGTATTTTGCCAGAACTACTCCATAAGCCAGCTAGGGGAGGGAAGAGAAGTAACCAGGGAAGAGCTGGCAGGCATGATGCTCTCCCTTCAGAAAAGGGGATGCCACAATATCAATCTGGTGACTCCAACGCACGTGGTGCCCCAGATTCTGGAAGCTTTGGAACTTGCTATACCTGAAGGACTCTCTATCCCCCTGGTATACAACAGCGGCGGGTACGAATCGGTGGAAACACTGAAGCTGCTGGAGGGTGTGGTGGATATATATATGCCGGACATGAAGTACTCGGATGACGAGGTCGCCCAAAAATGCTCCGGTATCGAGAGCTACCCTTCGGTGAATAGAACGGCTGTGAAAGAGATGCACAGACAGGTAGGCGACCTGGAAGTAGATGAGCAGAGGGTCGCCACCAGAGGCCTGCTGGTTCGCCATCTGGTTCTGCCGCAGCAGTTGGCGGGAACTCGGGAAGTGGCTCGTTTCCTCGCCGAGGAGATATCTTTGAACACCTATCTCAACGTTATGGCGCAATATCACCCTTGCCACAAGGCCTTTCATTTCCCTGAGCTGAGCCGGCCCACTAGTAGGGAAGAGTTTCTTGAAGCTGTTAACTTGGCCAGGCAGCAGGGCTTAGAGCGTTTGGACGGAATTCATGCAGATTCCATTAGGAGAGTTTTCTTCCGATGAACACTTCTGGGGCTGATCTGGCATCTTTTCGTGCCGTAGTCAGAGGTTACGTGCAAGGCGTCTTCTACCGTGACTTCGTGCGAGGCCGCGCCAGGGCTTTGGGGCTAGGCGGATATGTGCGCAATCTGAGGCAATCAAGGGCGGTTGAGGTCAAAGCGGAGGGGAGACGACCTCAATTGGAGCAATTAGTCGAATACCTTCGTCGTGGCCCTGCAGGAGCCATAGTGGAAGAGGTGGAAGTTGAGTGGGGGAATTACAGTGGGGATTTCTCCGATTTTGGGATAACATACTAGGGAATCCCACTTATAGACTTTTGAGGACTGACGGAGTCCCCGCCTTGAGGTTTGTTGTCAGGCAACCCGAAAATAGCGACTGAAATCCCCCGAGCATAGGGTAGGTCTCCTGAGGCGACCCTGGCGGCCGACTCGCCTCTGGCGAGGGCTCGTCCCCTACCAGCCAGGGCGGGTGATCGAAGATCGGCCTCTGGCGGGCAGAGCACCCGCCCTATGACAACAGGGACAATCGCTGATTTGGGGAGGCAAGGGGGATCCCTTGACACCTCGGGATCCGGTGAGAGAGTCTGTATCAATAAGCCCGCTTACCAGGCAAGACTCTCGGGTAGGGCCATCCCTATCAGAATGCCCACGCCCATCAGGAGAGGGGTAAGCAACACCACCATTACATTGCGACCCATAAAGGGTATCAGGTTATCAATGTCGTCAAAGTTCTTCAAAACACCTCTCACCGCCTTCAGTCCCATCGGCAGCGTAAGCAACCCGAGCAGGGCTGTCACCGGTAATACCTTGAAAGCCACTGAGAAAGCGAGCCATAGGTAGGTAGCTATAATGAGCGCGGCGTATATCTTGGCACTGCGCTGTCTCCCTGCGGTTATGGGAAGGTGGCGCCGCTCTCCTGCCCTATCGGCCTCGACATCGGGGAACTGGTTCAGTAGAAGCAGATTGCTGACCAGGAATCCCGGGATCATCGATGCCATCCCCGCTGCCAGGGTATATTCTCCTGTTTGAGTGAAGTGGACACCCAAGACCATAAGGGGACCAAATCCCAGTCCGGGAGCGATGGCACATAGCAGGGGGTCTTTGGTCATATGGGTGGTGTAGAGGTACACCACTAGAATGCCCACCGCGCCGAGGGGCAGTATCGCCCAATCGTATTTATAAATGAAATATATCCCGATAGCAGCGACTCCCAGAAGACAGGCCACGCCGAAAAGGTAGACTTTTCGGGGACTTAGCAGGCCCGCAGGCAGTATGCCGCTACCACCGCTGAAGGGTGTTTTCCTGGTGCTGAAGTCTATGCCGGTTTTGTAGTCCGAATACTCGTTCAGCACGTTGACGCTTATGTGGGCTAGCAAAGCACCTAAGAAAGCTAGGCCAAAGTGGAGACCATGCAGCTTATGGGGTTCGGTGTCATATACCGCTGTGGCTATGCCTACAAGGACGCATACAGGGACCAGGAGCAAGAAGGACGGGCGTGTCTCAAGGAACCATGTTCTCAGGGTTGCCATTAAGCCACTCCTCTAATGCAAATCGCTTTTTCTCATTTGCCATTATCATACCACAGAGAAAGAATGCCTGGATACCTGATCGTTG
>JAUWXW010000189.1 GCA_030616195.1 Chloroflexota bacterium
TTTCCTTGATAGCCATTACTGGGGTGGCCAGGATAACAATATCTGCTTTGTCAACAGCAACACGTAAGTCATCCTCCACCCTGTCCGCAACTGCCAGTCGTAGGGCCTTATCCGCCGCCTCTGGACTTCTCACATAGCCTACTAACTCAGTTTCCCCTGGCCCGGTTCGCTTCAAAGCCAGGCCTATTGAGCCTCCAATTAGGCCGAGACCGATGATGGCAACACGTCTTACCATAGACCACCTGACAGAAGGGTCTTCTGTTCTCCCTTTTCTTCTCGCTTGAGCACTTTTGAAGGGGGCCGGACGGCTACGGTCCAGCGTGCCCCTGATTTTCTTTTCTGAAGGCGCTTTTCAAGGCTTCAAGGTTGAAGACAGCTCTTCAACAGGCCTTCACCTTTAACCTCTATTCTTCCAGTTCAAACGCTTTATGCAGGGCTTGAACAGCCTCAGTCATCCTATCCTCGTTGACGATGCACGTAATCCTTATTTCTGAAGTGGTAATCAGCTCGATGTTGATACCGGCACCGGACAGAGCGGTGAACATTCTACTGGCAAATCCCGGCGTATTCTGCATTCCTGTACCGACGATACTAACCTTGCCCAAACCGGAGGCGGTGGCACATCCTTTGGCTCCAACTGACTCGGCAATAGGCTTCACTATCTGACCGGCCTTGTCAAGATCACTGCGAGCCACGGTAAAGGTCAGGTCAGTAATGCCGTCCACACTGGTGTTCTGCACAATAGTATCCACGCTTATACCGGCGTCAGCCAAAGGTTGAAAGAGGGCAGCGGCTATACCAGGTCTATCAGGAACACCGAGGACGGTAACCTTGGCTATATTGAGATCGTGAGCAATGCCTCGAACCTTGTTTCGCAACTCCATAGCAACCCCTCCATGAATAAGTGTCCCGGGGCTATTGGCAAAGCTGGACGCCACCAGTATCGGCATACTGTGCAACTTTGCTATCTCCACAGCTCGGGAATGTATTACCTTAGCCCCATAGGTAGCCAGCTCCAACATCTCATCGTAGTCGATCTCCTCCAGCTTACGTGCCTGCCGAACAAGGCGGGGGTCGGCGGTGTAAACACCCTCGACATCAGTGTAAAGATGGCATGCCTCGGCTCCCAAGCTCACTGCCAGCGCTACTGCCGTGGTATCAGAGCCGCCGCGACCCAACGTAGTAATGTCCATCTCCTCGGTTATTCCCTGGAAACCGGCTACAACGACGATATTACCCTTCTCCAGCTCATCTAAGATACGCTGGGGAACAACAGCCTGGATACGAGCCCGGCTGTAAGAGGCGTCCGTCTGAATTCCCGCCTGCCAACCGTTGAGACTAATTGCTTTATGCCCCATGGATTTCAGTGCAATAGCCAGCAAGGTACTGGAGACGATCTCACCAGTAGACAGCAGAACGTCTAGCTCCCTTTCATCAGGTTGACTGGTGAACCTGTGGGCAAGGGCGAGCAGTTCGTCGGTGGTATCCCCCATGGCCGAGATAACCACGACTACCCGGTTCCCCTCTTCCTTGGCTGCGATGGCACGTCGGGCAATGTCCTTGATCTTGTCAGCGTCGGCTGCTGAACTGCCACCATACTTTTGTATGATCAGGGCCATTTCTGTTTGCTTCCTTACCGCTAGTGGTTGATGAATTGTCCCATCAGTTCGCAGCCATCAGTCAACTGCAAGGAACTTCTGGCAGCATCTCGCTCACTGAAGGCTTCGACCTCATCACTCATGATACCATGACCACACCAGGCAAAAGGCACCGGGTCACTGGTGTGGGTACGTAACTGGATAGGGGTGGCATGATCTGGCAGAACCAGCAACCGAAAGGCCGGCTCTTGGCAAAGGCTGTCCTTAATGGTACCAACAATAAGCTGATCGAAATCCTCAATAGCCTTGATCTTCTGGTCCAGGTCACCGTTGTGGCTGGCTTCATCCGGAGCTTCCACGTGAACAAGTACGAAAGGTTCTTCCTCCAGACACTTGAGAGCATAATTTGCCTTAGCTTTGTAATCGGTATCATAGTAGCCTGTGGCCCCGGGTACCTCAATGGGATCAAGTCCGATTAACTTGGTCATCCCCTTGACCAGGTCTACCGCTGAAATGACTCCACCCCCAATTCCAAACCGCTCTTTGAACAGGGGCAGGCTCGAAGACTGGCCCTGTCCCCAAAGCCAAATCATGTTAGCTGGATTCTGTCCCCTATCAATGCGGGCCTTATTGATGTCATGGTCACGCAGCAACTCGTAGGAGTCTTCCATGAGACTTACCAGTTGCTGAGCACCCTCGCCGCGGGGCAGGTTTTCCTCTACAGGCTTGCCAATCACGTCATGGGGCGGAGTGCAGCCAAGCCGGATGAGATTGATGTCTTCAATAACACAAATATGGCGGTAGCTTACCCCGGGGTAGAACTTGACATAATCTCCTCCCAGATGCTGATCCAGAAATCTGATCAACTCCTCCGCCTCGCCATCGCTGATATGTCCACCACTGTAATCAGTAATACGCCTGTTGTCAACAGTTATCAAATTACAGCGAAAGGCTACCAGCTCGGGGCCTAGCTCAATTCCCAATTTAGCTGCCTCCAGCGGGGCGCGTCCGGTGTAGTACTGTCTGGGGTCATAACCGAGGATAGACAGCATGGCCACATCTGAACCTGGGGCAAAACCTGCCGGGATCATCCTGGCAAAGCCCACTTGCCCCAGTCTGGCAACCTCATCCATGTTGGCAGTCTTGGCCGCCTCTAATGGTGTACGACCATCGAGTTCCTTCAGCGGGTAATCTGCCATTCCATCTCCCACGAGCACAGCGTATTTCATTCTTCTTGTCTTCTGTCAAGAGAGGTCATATAATGCTTCTGGCGGGGTGTAGCGCAGTTGGTTAGCGCGCAGTGTTCGGGACGCTGAGGCCGGAGGTTCGAATCCTCTCACCCCGACTTGTCAAACTGCTGTGCGCCAAAACTTGCCACTGGCACAAAAGCTCACTGGGAATACAATCCCATTATAACCATGCCCACGCTGCATGGCAACCCGGCGCAAAACCCTGAAATCAGGAACTCAGCCTTGGCAAGCCCCACTGGCAGGGTAAACGATAGCCAAAGCTGGTGCGAATCGGACAAAAGTATCTCATCAGCATTTGCCTGTTTGACAAAGCACAAGGCTTTGTGTTATTTCAACTCCGAAGAAGACCCAGATATAGTTACGCGGTTTGCTGAGGAGGACATGATGAAAACACTGGTCACCGGAGGCACAGGTTTCTTGGGGAGCCACCTTGTAGAGACTCTGCTGGCGCAGGGCCATGAAGTGCGCGCCCTGGCTCGCACCACATCCGACACGAGCCACCTCGAGACCACCGGCGCCGAGCTCGTCTATGGCGACATTGAGGACTATGATAGTCTGCCTCCGGCGGTCAAAGGAGTGGAAACTGTATTCCACGCCGCGGGCAGAGTTACACCGGGCTGGGGGAAGTGGCAGGAGTTCGAGAGTTCTATTGTCAAGGGCACTGAGAATGTACTGAAGGCCAGCGCCGAGGCGGGGGTCTCTCGATTTCTCTACGTTAGCAGCTACAGCGTCTACGGCAAGCTCTCCTGCAGCGATACTCCGGTCGACGAATCCGCACCCTGTGAGGTAGCTTTCACTCGCGACACCTATTATGACTACGCCAAACTGAAGGCCGAGGAAGCGGTTTTCGACTACCATAATCAGGGCAGAATCAAAGTCACAGTAATCAGGCCA
This sequence comes from Chloroflexota bacterium, assembly GCA_030616195.1. Next base: position 3,743 of record JAUWXW010000189.1, read on the forward strand.
GCCATGATGCACGGAATCAGAGACAGAGTGAATACTGACCGGATTTACCGTCATCTGGCAAGACGTATCATTGTGTGGCCGGGAAAGTCGAATCCAAGGTGTGCGCCGGTCTACGCCTCTGACGTTGCTGAGTTGGCCGTACTGGCGGCCACCAGCGATAAGGCTATAGGGCAGGTTTACAACGTCGCCCCTCCAGGGGAGATATGGTTTCAAGAGTTCTGCGATGCCATGATCCGAGCCCAAGGCGGGCGACGACTCAAGGTGACCATGCCTTACAGCCTGGCCTACATCTGCTGCGCCCTCATGGAGGCATGGGCAAGATTGCGGCGGGCGAAGGAGGCACCCTATCTGACCCGCTCCTCCATCCGATTTGCCAATGAGGGACAGTTTGTGGACGGCTCCAAGGCCAGGACGGAGCTGGGGTGGGAGCCAAAGGTCTCCATGGA
>JAUWXW010000122.1 GCA_030616195.1 Chloroflexota bacterium
CAGGGAGCGTCGCTCCCAGGTAGGCGGTGCCGAGCGGGCGGAGAAGATTCGCACCTATAATTTCCCCCAGAACAGGATTACCGACCATCGCATCGGAATGACCCTCCATAATCTGCCCGCCATCCTCCAGGGAGAACTGGACGAGCTTATTGACGCGCTGGCTACGCATGAGAGGGCAATGCAGTTGGAGGAAGCTGCTGGGTGAGCCTCAAAGAAGCACTTCGTAAAGCTGAGACCATAATCGCCTCCCAGAACATCCCTGATGCTCGTATTGAGGCCGAGTTGCTGTTGAGGCACTCTTTGGGGACGGACAAAGTTGAGCTATACACTAGATTGGACCAGCCGCTATCTTTCTCAGAGTCTGAGAGGTTTTGGGGTTTGGTTCGGCAGCGCCTTCGACACGAGCCCACAGCCTACATAACGAAGCAGTGTCAATTCTACGGTATCGATTTCTATGTCGATTCCCGGGCTCTTATCCCCAGACCGGAAAGTGAGTTGCTGGTCGAGATCACACTGGAATTTGTCAGGCAGCGTTTGCCCGCGGGGGAGGCCTTTTCACTGGTTGATGTAGGCACCGGAAGTGGTGCCCTTGCCATTGCCGTGGCCTTGCATCTTCCCCAGGCTAACATCTATGCTGTAGACGTCTCAGCACAAGCTTTAGAGGTTGCTCGCATAAACTGTGAGAAACATGGAGTCACAGAGCAAGTACATCTTCTCCTGGGAGATATGCTTGAGCCTCTTCCTGAGCCGGTGACCGTTATCCTGGCTAACCTGCCCTATGTAACAGACGTGGAAATGCCGCAGTTGATGCCAGAAATACGGGACTTTGAGCCTGTTGTTGCTTTGGCTGGCGGCGCCGATGGTCTGGAAAAGGTACGCCAACTGCTGCCTCAGGCCAAGGAGAGGCTTCTCCCCGGCGGGTTGTTGCTGATGGAGATTGGTCAGGGGCAGGGCACAGTGGCCGCAGCTTTGGCCAGGAGTTATTTCCCTGCCGGGCAGGTAGATTCGACACCTGACCTGGGGGGGGTTGACCGGGTAGTGAGAGTATTAACCCGGTGAATGCCTGTGGGAGTAACCATAATCGGTGGGTACAACTTCCTGCTCGCCATTACCAACGAAGGGGGCGAGGAAATGTCCTCCGCCCCGCCCTGGGATTGCTTCGTCGCGGAGCCTGTCCTGAGCGGTGCGAGATTCTTCGCTTCGCTCAGAATGACAGCCTGCGAAGGGCTCCTCGCAATGACATCTGAACTTAGGGTTTCTTGGGGGATCCACCTCGTTGGTGGGCGTTTTGATTCCGTGTTCACGGGCTGGGGCGCAAGAAGAAAGGCTGTACGAAAGTTGAGGCTAAAGATAAACAGTCTCAGAACAAGAAAGGGGGCAACTGAATATGGGTAAGCTGGATGGAAAGGTGGCTCTGATCACTGGAGCCGGTTCTGGAATAGGCCGAGCAACTGCCCTGCTCTTTGTCAGCGGAGGCGCCAAAGTGGTGGTTGCTGACTATGTTCCAGAGGGAGGCGAGGAAACGGTTAAAATGATCGGTGAGGCTGGTGGTGACGCCATCTTTGTTGAGGTTGATGTTTCCAAGACGGCTGATGTGCAAAGAATGATCAAGGCAACCGTGGACACATATGGGCGAGTAGACATCCTTTACAACAATGCCGGCATCATGGGCAAGTATATCTTCACGGCAGATACGGCAGAGCAGGACTGGGATAGGATCATCAATACCAACCTTAAGGGGGTGTTTCTGGGTTCAAAATACGTTATTCCGGTAATGCTCAACCAGGGTGGCGGTGTCATCATCAATACCGCATCTACCGCCGGCCTTATCGGGTTGCCTGGCTTGCTTGCCTACGGCGCTTCCAAGGCAGGGGTTATCCAGTTGACCAAAACCATGGCCCTAGAATATGCTGATCAAAATATTCGAGTCAATTGTATTTGCCCGGGTGGGATCCTGACGCCCATGTCGGCGCCCCCGCCTGCCGGTGACCCTGAGCCACCTTTCAGACAACGGCAAGCTATGGGAAAGTTTGGAGAGCCGGAGGAGATCGCTAAAGCTGCCCTCTATCTGGCATGCGATGATTCTGCTTACGTCACCGGGATAGCCCTGACGGTCGATGGCGGCTGGACAACCGGCATACCAAAGGCCCGCCCCAGGAGCTAATGCCTCTCAAGGCTTGCCTTTGGACAACCTCTAAAGGGTCGCGCTGAAACAGGGTAGCCTGGAGCATCCGCTCTAGGCATGGTTGGAGCAGATGCTCCAACCTACCCTGATTTTCGGACAGCCTCTCAAGGCAACGCTGGATTGGGTGTAAAGGTGGAAGGCAAGATTGCTGAAGGGCCTCGGCAGGTGGCTACGCAGGGCCGCTCCTTCCTTAGTCCAGTTCAGCCAGGTCAAATCTCATGCCGTCTCGGGCGGCGACGACGCGGACGCCGGTTTCACCGGACAGCCTTTTGGCTACCTCCCACGGCCTGGCACGCCACATGGTCATGCCGAAGTGATTCAGGATGGCCACCTTTGGCTGGAGATCCTTGATGATCTCGCCTGCCTCTGGAGCTGACAGGTGGTCGAAGGGGCCACCCGGCTCAAACCTGACCACGTTTATGATCAGGAGGTCAGCTTTGTAGTGGAGGCCAAGTTCGTCGAAGTAGCGTGTATCTGCAAGATAGGAGACAGTGTATCTTTGGGTATTGAACACTATTCCGTAGGTCTCTACGGGGTGTTGGTGTCTCACCGGGGTGCGAAAAGAGATATCGCCGATGCTGTAACTGCCACCTTCTCTTAGGACCTCGATGCGCTCAACGAAGGAACGCAGGTAGTGTAGAACGACGGGGTCCTCGTCCAGGGCATCCCTGGGGGCGAAGAGGATGCCTCTCCTGCGGAAACCACCATCGGTCATAGCCTCGATCATAACGTTGATATCCGCTGAATGGTCAAGGTGTTTATGGGAGAGGATTATGGCTTTCAGGTTTGTTGCTTTGAGCTTGCGTTTGACAGCCTGGATCAGTGTCCCCGGCCCGGGGTCAAGCAGTATTTCGGTGCCGCCCAGGTCGAACCAGAGTCCCCCCGAGGCCAGGATCTGGTTGGCCACCACTACCCGGGCGCCAGCAGTCCCCAGAAAAGTAATAGTGTAGCTTGGTTGGGGCAATGCTTCTTCCCTCGTTACGTCGTTACTTAGTGTATCATAGTACATAGGTCGGGGAATTGACAGCGCCATGATCCACATAGACGGAGCTACCAAATCGGGCTCTGGCACCATTCTTCGCCTGGCTGTGGCTCTGGCCACCTTGCTGGGCGAGGAATTGCACCTGTGGAATATCAGAGCCAAGCGGGACAAGCCCGGGCTCAGACCACAGCATCGGCAGGTGGTCTTGGCCTGCGCACGGCTGTGTGACGGCAAGGTGGAGAAGGCGGAGGTAGGCTCAAGGGAGATAGTCTATAGACCAGGTAAGCATCTAAAGGGAGGTTTCTACCAAATGGAAATCGGTACCGCCGGCTCCACCACCATGCTAGCCATGAGCCTGCTGCTGGTGGGGTGTTTCGCTGATAAGCCTTCCACCTTCAACATCTCCGGGGGACTGTTTCAGGATTTCGCTCCTTCTGCCTATTACATGCAACATGTGCTGCTCCCTACGTTGAGGAAGATGGGGATAAATGCCAGCTTGGCGGTTGAGCGACCCGGATACGTTCCTCAGGGCAAGGGGGTTATCGAAGTGAGGGTGGAGCCAGCAAAAGCCAGGCTCAGCCCCTTGCTCCTGCCTGAGCAAGGAAAAGTAAAAGGGATTGAAGGCATGGCTCTTTCCTCTCACCTCAGGGAGCAGAAGGTCAGCCGGAGAATGGCTGACGAGTGCCGGAAGCGACTTGGGGACAAGGGATACGATGCCAATATAGAGTTGAGCTATGATACCCAGGCCAGTCAGAAAGGGGCCGTCCTGAGTGTATGGGCTGAAACTGACACCGGATGCATTATCGGCTCTGATAGGGCAGGGAGGCCGGGCAGGGCGTCAGAGGAAATCGGTCGATACGTGGCCCGAAATCTGGCCCAGGACCTGAAGACGGGGGCAAGCGTAGATAGATACCTGGCAGACCAGTTGATCCCTTACTGCGCTCTTGCTGATGGTGTGAGCCAGTATATGATACCGGGTACAACAGAGCATGTGGAAACAAACCTCTGGCTGGTGGGCGAGATTCTGGGTGCCAAGACGGCGCTGGAGAACAACCTCATGGAGATACATGGGGTTGGCTACCGGCCAACACCTGGCTGACCACCGGTTAGCTCCGGGGCCCATCTTGCCAACTGTCTTGCCAATAGCCTAAAACAGACCTATAATAGGTTATCTATGGTAAAGGGTTACATTCTTATCCGATTTCTCCCTGGTTTTGAGTCCAGTGCTCTATCTGAGGTGCGTTCAACCCCCGGGGTTTCAGAGGTGAATTTCGTATTTGGTCATTGGGATGCCATAGCTGTTGTCGAAGCCAAAACCCTTTATGAATTATCCAGGCTGGTGATAGACCAGATTCGCGGCATACAGGGTGTCCAGGATACTGAGACACTGGTGCATATCGAGGTATAGTTTTCGTAGCAAAGGTTTTCCGGTCCTCCTTAAGTTAGCTTCTTAAGTATAATTTCACCACAGAGCCATGCCAGCTAACCTACCTCCTAAGTATTTCGAAGCCGAGAAGCGCTACAAGGCCGCTAGAACTCCTCATGAAAAAATTGAGGCCCTGGAAGAAATGTTCTCCATTATGCCCAAGCACAAGGGTACGGATAGGCTCCGTGCCGACTTGAGGACGAAGATTGCCAAGTTCACTGCGGAGGCGGAGAAGAGACCCCTGGTTGGCAAGAAAGGAAGCCTCCTTTATTACGTCAAGAAAGAGGGAGCTAGACAGGCTGTGCTGGTTGGTCTCCCCAATGTGGGTAAGTCTCAGCTAGTCTCGGCCGTTACTGAAGCCGCTCCTGAGGTAGCTGCTTATCCGTTTACTACGCAAATGCCCGCTCCAGGTATGATGAGGTTTGAGAATATTCAGATACAACTGGTGGATATCCCGCCGGTAACCGCTCCGCAGGCTGAATCCTGGCTGGGCAATATCATCAGGAATGCCGATCTCCTTCTAATCGTGGTGGATTTGGCCCAGGACCCGGTGACGCAGATGGAAGCCATTATGGAGCGTCTGGAGAAGTACAGAATAAAGCTTATTGGCGAACCCGAGGAGGAGACGGAGTTCAGAACGGTTCGAAAAAAGGCATTCATCGTTGGTAATAAGACGGATTTGGAGGGTGCCGAGCAAGGTTATAGCAGGCTTAGCTCCAGATATGGAGAACTCCCTATGGTTTGCGTTTCTGCCAGAGATGGAAATGGCTTGGACGAAATGAGGCTGGGTATGTACAACGCTCTGGAGGTCATTCGGGTATATACCAAAGCCCCAGGGCAGAAGGCAGATCTGACTGAGCCTGTGGTTATGAAGAATGGGAGTACAGTAGAGGAGGTGGCTGAGTCTATCCACAAGGATTTCGGCAGCAAGCTGAAGTATGCTCGGGTTTGGGGTTCGGGGAAATTCGATGGGCAGAAGATCAAAAGACAGCATGTTCTCCAGGAAGGAGACACCATAGAGCTCCACGTTTGACATACAGGCGTGCCAAATTGCTACGCTCCCTGGACAACGCTCTTTGACTTAACCCGTTTTCCGGGCAGTGACACCCAGATTGGCAAATGCAACAACACAGGGACGGGGCGTGGGTGTCACTGGTCTTCTGGACGGGTACAGACGCTTGACAACCTTGGGG
>JAUWXW010000124.1 GCA_030616195.1 Chloroflexota bacterium
GCAATCACCCACTTCATCCTCCAGAGTCTCGCTGGGCATGCGCCAGTACTCCTGTTGCCATGACACACTACCGTTTGCCAAAGGCAGGTAGGGCGAGCGGCTGTCAGAGTTATACTCGATGTTGTCCACTACCCAGTCGTACATGCGTCGGTAGTCCGCCCATCGCTCATTGACATCGTCAGAGAAACCACCAGTCACTAGCTGGACTCTGGTTGCGACTGCTGCATCGTCAGGGGTGAAGAACAGCTTCTTGTCCTCTGACTCCCCAAGTCTGCGGTTCACCTCGTCCCGTATGCCATCGTACCAAGTCGTCAGTGAATCGTAACTCGTCTGCAGGCTGTCCTTCTCGCTCTGTAGCGCATCCCGTTCAGTTTCGAGCAAATCGTAGCTATCTTGCAGGCTATCCCTTTGAGTACTTAGCTCCTGCATTTGGGTCTGTAGACTCTCATAGTCCTCGTCCAGTTGCCTTTTGGTATCCTCAAGGGAATCATACTTGGCTTGCCAACTAGACGCTTCAGCCTGAAGGCTATCCTTCATACCCTCCAACGTGTCGTATTTGCTCTGCCACTCGTTTTGTTCGACCCATGAACCTCCGAACCAGAGACCAGCGCCAATGCCTAAGACAAGGATCAGAGCAAAAACCTTGCTCAAGCATCCAGAAACACATCCATGTCGCGTCGAGCGCCTCTGGTTGGTTTCAAATAAGGCCATCACTGTTACCTCCCAAGATTGCCTAATCTTGACTTTCCGTATCCGTGACTGCATGTCAAGTGACACATTGTTGGATGTCATCGTACACCTGGCCTGGGCTATTGGCAACTGCCAGAGCACGCGTCTCGACGTGGCATCCTCCTGGTGACACCTTCATTGCCTGGCCCATAGTTGAAAACGGGAAATGCTCCGCGATACACTATGGAAGTCCGTTTGAAGCGCACATACGGGCTTCCATAGGGGCGATTGATTGGCCGGGACGTAGTCCCTGTCCTGAGTGCCCAATTTTTCCTTAAAGGAGGTGAGTGAACATGATCAAGACTGTGGCGTTTATTAAGAGGAAGGCAGGCGTTTCACGGGAGGAGTTTGCCAGGCACTACGAGGAAGTGCATGCGCCGCTGGCGCTAAAGACTCTCCCCAATTTCAAGAAGTACGTGCGGAACCACATTGTCATGGCTTTCAGTGGTGAGGAACCAGACTTCGATTGCATAACGGAGTTCTGGTTTGACAGCATGGAGGCGGCTCAAGAGGTCCAGGAGGTCGTAGCCTCGGATGCTGGCAAGCCCATCCGTGATGACGAGCTGACCTTCATGGACACCAGCTATCGGGTCGCCTACCTTGTTGACGAGAAGGTCTCCGATTTACCGTGAGACCCTTGGGCAGTACGATGCCGCCGATGACGTGAGCCTGGCCTGAAAGACGAAGCTCTCTTCCCGGCTCCTTTCCTTGTCATTGCGAGGAGCGTAGCGACGAAGCAATCTCGGGGTGGGGTGAAAAGGACGAAGCGATGTAGTTGCCCCCCACCAGATTGCTTCGCTGAGCCTGTCCTGAGCGGCGCGAGATTCTTCAGTCGCTGTCGCCTTAGGCGACCCTTTGGAGACCTGCGGCGACCTCAGAATGACACAAAACCAAGGGCTCAGAATGACACAAAGCGAAGGGCTCGCAATGACATCCCAGAATACAGATTCTCTAAAGTCAATCGCTGATTCTGGGGTCTTCCAGGCGCTTGCATACTGGCGCTGTTTGCGCTAAAATAATTAGCACTCTCGACGCGAGAGTGCTAATTGTGTAGATCGCTTGGGAGGTGCGACCTTGCCTGTTTATGAGTATAAGTGCACGAAATGTTTTCACCAATTCGAGTTGAAGAGGAGTTTCGGTGAAGACTCCAGCGCTCCTTGCCCTATATGTGAGGGGGAGGGTCGCCGCCTTTTCTCCCCGGTGCCCATAATCTTTAAGGGCTCGGGGTTTTATGTTACGGACAACAGGGCCAAAAACGGCAACTTAGGGGGGGATGCTAGGTCGAAACAGGATGACAAGGGGTCTCATATCAAGGCATCTGAAGACAAGGGGTTTGATGACAAGGTATCTAAGGAAGGGTCTGAATAGAGGTCAGTGAGAGGGTCATGGCTAGGCGGGATTACTATGAGATTCTTGGGATAGACAAGGGTGCTGACGAAGCCGCTTTGAAGAAGGCCTATCGCGGCCTGGCCATGAAGTATCACCCGGACAGGAATCCCGGCGATGCTGCGGCGGCAGAGAAGATGAAAGAGTTAAATGAGGCCTATGCTGTCCTGAGCAACGGGGAAAAGAGAAGACTATATGATACCTATGGTCACGCCGGACTGGAGGGCCTCACTCAAGAGGACATATTCAGGGGGGTCGATTTCGGCAGCATCTTTGGTGATCTCTTCGGCGGAGGCTTTGGTTTTGGTGAAAGCATCTTCGACACCTTCTTTGGCAGGCGGAGATCAGGGAGAGCCAGGCGAGCACGAAGGGGCGCTGATTTACGATATGACCTGGCCGTTGAACTGGAGGACGTGGTGTTTGGCAAGGAGGAGGAGATAGAGATTTCCAGGATGGAAACCTGTCGCGCTTGCAATGGAGTCGGGGCGAAGGAAGATGGCGTGAAGGAATGTGAAGCTTGCCATGGTTCAGGACAGTCGATAACCGAGCAGCGGTCGGGCTCCAGCTTATTTCGCCAGATTACCGCCTGTGGCAGGTGTAGAGGCAGGGGCAGGATCATAGTGGACCCCTGTGGTGAGTGTGAAGGTAAGGGCTCTATAGACAAGAAGAAGGAGATATCTGTTCAGATACCGAAAGGTGCTGACACGGGGTATGCCATAAGGGTTGAGGGGGAGGGGGAGCCCGGGATGGATGGGGCGGAGAGCGGCGATCTGTACGTTGTGTTGACAGTGGAGGTACATCCTGTTTTTGAACGTCATGGCGATGATGTTTACGTAGTTAAAGAGATTGGTTTTCCTCGAGCGGCGCTGGGAGGGGAACTGCAAGATATCCCCGGTTTAGAAGGTGATCTGAAGCTCGATGTCCCTGAGGGGACGCAGAGCGGGAGGGTATTGAGGATAGTGAACAAAGGAATCCCCCACCTGAACAACTATGGCAGAGGGGACGAATACGTGGTGCTAAAAGTGGTAACTCCTACAGGTTTGGGCGAGGAAGAGAAGGAGTTACTGAGGAAGTTTCAGGACTCGAGAAGTAAGCGCGCTGACTCACCCTAAATCAGCCATTGCCCCTCTTTCCCATAGGGCGGGTGCTTCGCTCGCCAGGGGCGAATCTTCGATCACCCGCCCTGGGCTGGCAGGGGACAGAGCCCATGCCCTACGCTTCCAAACTTCAATCGCCACTCTCGGGACTGAGTTATCGCCATTCCACCTGATAAACAGGCACCGCTTCCTTCTTACCCTTGAAATACTGAGGCTCTAGCGCTTTAGCCGAAATCTTTCCCTTTCCTTGCTCATAGGTTTGATCGGAGATCCAGACCTCTCCTCCGGGTGCAGCACCACAAAGTCGAGAAGCCAGATTGACCGCGTCGCCGATAACGGTATACTCCAGGCGACCGGCGGAGCCTACGTTGCCGGCAATTGCCGGACCGGTATTTATCCCGAAGCCAAACTGCACCTGAGGCAAATCCGGGTTTTGCTGCTGCATCTCATTGATGGCCTGCTGTGATTCTGTGGCAGCTCTTACTGCCAGCAGGGCGTGCTCCGGCTGAGATTGAGGGGCATTCCATACCGCCATAATATTATCACCGGCAAATTTATTGATCATGCCATCGTTAGCCAGGATGCGGTCAATGATAACCGAGAAATACTGGTTCAGCATGTTCACAATCTCGTCTGGGGGCATTTGCTCGCTAAGTTGAGTGAAACCGCGGATATCGGTGAAAAGCACTGTCACCTCACGCTCTTCACCCCCAAGCCTGAGGTCCTCAGTGTCAGATAGCCTGAGTATCTCGCCAGCTACCTCAGGAGACACGTATTTGCCAAACAGGTCCTTGACCTCACGCTTGTCAACCTGCTCTGCTGTAATGCGGGAAATGATGCTGCCGACATATATCACCAGCACGCCTATCGGGGGATAGATGAAGTTCATGATATAACCCGGGCCGTAAAACGAATACACGGCCACCGCCACGTAGCCCGCTACGAGCCCAAACGTCAGGACACCACCCCAGCGCAGGCTCAGCCACGGCAGGGCCAAGCCGGCTATGATAACCAGCAGAAGTACGGTGCGAAAGGTGGACGTATCACTGACTTCCCTGAGAAAGTCCTTGGTGAGAATGGTGTGGATGGCGTTGGCGTGGACCTCCACACCCCACATCTTCGTACCGGAAGTCGGCGTTACCCAGTAGTCAGACAGGCCTTTGGCCGTCACCCCCACCAATACAATATTGTGTTTGACCAGCTCAGGGTCGAAATCGTTCATGATGATTTTCCAGTAGGGGATGGTGGTGAAAGTTCCAGGCGGGCCTGCATAGCCTATGCGCATACTTGTAGAGCCGCTGACCGGAATGTCGCGGTCAAGCATGTGCAGTGACCCATCTTTGATAGTGTAGTCATCGGGATACTGAACGGGATTGAAGGTATGGAGTATGGCCAGGGAGAGGGAGGGATACCTCTGTTCTTCAGCGTCCCTTATCACCAGCGGCAGGCGTCTCACCTTCTCGTCGGAGTCGGGGAGCACGTTGGCATGACCTATTGCTGGAGAGGCCTGTTCTAGCTCAGGGGTTGGGCGGAGGATTTCTTCAAAGACTTTCTCGCCCCCGTCTGAAGCTAGCGGCTCTATTCCCAGAATAGGCTGGACTACATTGCCAGCTTCCTCCATAGCTTGGCCCAGGAGCTCGTCTCCCAGGATGTCTTCGCCAGCAGCATTGACTCTAACCTCGTTAGAGGTTTCGGCGAAAATAACGTCGAGACCGATAACCCTTGCCTGCGCATTGGCCAGGTTTCGGATGGCTTGGGCGTGACGGGAGCGAGGCCACTCGCTCCATTTCTCGCCTTCTCCTTCAACCACAATCCACTTCTCCTCCTCTGCGACCCACTCAAATGCCGTTGCCAGGGTGGCATCGTCAATGGCAGCAATAACGACATTGGGAGAGGCAGACTGGGAGGCGAAGAGCTGGTCAGATAGCGTCAACTGGTAGCTGGCGAAGGGACCGGGCAGGGTTATCAGGGCGAAGACGATGCCAAGGGCGAGAAGTATGGCGGTGTGTAGGAGCAGACGGCGCCGCCGCTTGCCCAGCTTGGCCCACTCAGCCCGCATCCTGGACCTGGCTCTATCTATTCTGTTTGGCAGCTTCATGATAAGCGTCCGTCAGTTATTGGGCTGGGGGAGTGCCTGCTCTCTCTTGCTTACGGCTTTCTGTCAGACCATGCTCACAAAGTAGCGCGACGCTGGTATGACTCTAATGGTGAGCAAAGTCAAAACGAAGAACGTCAGGCGCTTCTCCCGACAGAACTTGGCTCAGGGTGACGGGTGAGCAGCCTCTAGACGCGCTATTCTTCGGCTTGAGGTGTTGCTCTATCTTTATCCAGGGCATTTTACCCGTAGACGGGTTTACTAACCCTCAGGTTAAGGCTGTATAACGAGAACGTAAATCTCCTTGCTCATCTTGTCTTTCGGGGCAGGGACTCCCTCCTCGAGTGGAACACCTTCAACCTCCAGGGTGACCACGTACATGCCCCCTTTGGCGTAAACGTGAGATGGATTCATTTCGGTGCTGGTGTCCCCATCGCCGAACTCCCACGAGTAGTCGGGGATATCGCCGGGAGAC
>JAUWXW010000213.1 GCA_030616195.1 Chloroflexota bacterium
TTTCCTTATAGCTGCTGGCACCTGGCCTATGTGGTCATCGGTGCCTCCCTTGCTCCCAAATTGAGTTGGTCCATTCTGGGCTGGACCCTGCTTGCCTTCTTCTTGGCTATGGGAATATCGGCCCACTGCCTGGATGAGCTCAACGGCCGGCCCCTGGCCACCAAGATCCCGGGCCTGGCCCTGAAGGTAGCAGCGGCTCTTTCCATCGCCGGGGCCGTGGCCATCGGCGCCACCATCGGGGTCAGGGAGACCGTCTGGGTGATCCCCTGCATCATCTTCGGGGGCTTTATCGTCTGTGCTTATAACCTCGAGTGGTTTGAGGGCTACTTCCATAGAGATTACTGGTTTGGAATAGCCTGGGGCGCTTTCCCCGTGCTGACGGCCTACATAGCCCAGGCCCATGCCTACGCCGGTGGTGGTCGGCTCCAGGGTGCCGATGTAGTGCTGGTGGCATTGGGCTGCCTGCTCTACAGCTTAGGGCAGCGCACCCTTTCGACCCAGGTGAGGTTCTGGAGGAGAAAGGTATTCGATGTTCAGGGCAGGTATATGGTCAATGGTGAGCCTGTGACGGTCTCGCATGAGCTACAGAGGGGGGATATCATCGTGCCCCCGGAGAAGGCTCTCAAGCTCATGACGTGGACGGTTGTGGCTGCCGCCCTGGGGCTGGCAGTAACTCATATCTAGGAGGAGAGAAGTGGCTAAAATAAGCATTATCGACAGCGACAAGACAGTACCTGAAACCCTCTCAGACTTGAGAAGGCTGTTCACGGATTGGGAAATAGAGGAATGGGAACCTATACCCGCTAAGGATGGGCGTTCCTACTCGGTGAGGTATCTTAAGGTGGGCCACTGGATCGAAATAAGCTCTCAACTGCAACCCACTAAATCTATGAACCTGAGGGTTTGCTACCAGGTAATCAAGTATTTGAAGCTGTGGGAAAACCGTGGGGTCACTGGAATTGCTAAGGGGGTCACCTTTGTCGGTGGTCTCGTGCCAGTTAAAGATGGGACCAGGGAAGACTACGAGGAGAGCTGTGCCATTCTCGGCGTGGACCCCGATGCCTCCTGGGAAGAGGTGAAAAGAGTCCATGGGGTCAAGGTGCAATTTGCCCACCCGGATAAAGAGGGAGGTGACGCTGGAAGGTTCAAGCGGATTCAAAAAGCCTATGAGCATATCGAGAAGGTTAAGGGCCCAAAGACGCAGGCAGGTGGGCGGGATACCTAGAAGAAAGGAAACATCAGATAATGTTGAATGTACGAGAAGCAAAGGAGGGGCCGAATGAAGGATGAAGCACTGAAAGGAAAGCAGAAGAAGGAGGCGGAGGGGTATGTTGAGAATTATCGGGAGATGCTTCGTAGGCTGGGTATCCTAAGCCGCCTGGCTACCAGGCAGATGCTCAGTTCCAGGCAATATCCTGATGGAGACCCCAGGGTGGAGTTCGTCACTGTCCTGGAGCAATTCAAGAACATGCACATTGCCCAGATCTCGGTGCTACTGCGCCTGGCTACCGAGAAGCTCGGTGTTACAAGGGAGGAGTTTCTGGAGCTCTCGCAGGAGGAGCTGGTCAAACAGGTAATGAGCATGGAGAACGAGCTATGTATAAAAGGGTGGGATACCGCTGGCAATCCAATGTTAGACCTGGCGGCATACAGGGAAAAGACGCGAGCCTGGCCGCAATGAGGACGACCTATGCTGAGATCATGCTCCGCTGCACCCAGGTAAATCACGGCTACATGAGGTTGCCTGCTGGCCAGGTAGGCTTTGACCACGTGGCCAGGCTCTATAAACGGCTTGCTCTTCAGAGCCTGGAGTGTGCCCAGGCATGGCATGATCATCTCGATAGCCCGCCGCAAGAACCGGCTACGAGAGCTTTCTGTTGTGGGGTTGTAGCTTGGGCCGATGCCTTCGGCTTATCCCTTCAACTAGAGCAGGTTGAGTGGGGCACAAAGTTTGTGGCTCCTCACTATGAGTTTGCCAACTACCTGCGCCCCGGTAAGCCTCCAGCTCCACTTGCCGAGGTGGAGGGCTCCCCTGTGGAGATCATCATGAAGCTGGATGCTCAATGGACGGGGCTGGTGATTAAGCTCACCGTGAAGTGGGGGCCCTGGCATCACCTCAGGGACTGGCGGGCGCTGTTCGAGGCCCGGCGGCTGATTAGGGATCTACGCCGGCCTGATAGCGACGCTTACAAGGCGTATCTGAAATCCGATATTGAGTTCTTCAAAAGACTCTTTCGGCCCTTCCCCTTCTCTGAGGGGATGAGGCAGTTGCTGGACAATAAGATCAAAATGGCTGAGGAGGAGCTATGACTGGAAGAAACGACCCCTGTCCTTGCGGTAGTGGCAAGAAGTATAAGCGCTGCTGTGGAAGTGGGCCTAGTCCTACGGACGACCCGAAAAGACCAGAGCTACCGCAGCCAGAGCCACCGCAGCCCCTGGTTCTGCCCAAAGAGTTCCCCGTGTGCCGAGCGTGTGGGTCCGATAGGTTCTTGTGCCAGGAGGCCGAGAAGGGGGATGTACTCATCGGGAGGGCAGGCACAGGCAAACCAGTTCTATTTAAGTTCGAGCGTACCTATAATACAGCTCTCTACCCTGTCAGGCTTGTGGCCCTCGGTGACATTTGTCCGGACTGTGGCACTCTGCGTGCCGTCGTAATAGATAAGGTGAAGGGTAAACCCCGGATCATAAAGCCCTCATGAATGTAGCTGGAACATGGAAAAGCAACGGCAGAGATTAACCTATAGGCAACGGGAGGTGTTGGTCCTAGTTGCATTAGGGAAGACCAATCGGGAAATCGCGCAGGAACTCCTCATTGCCCCGGATACGGCTCGGCAGCATGTGGTTAGGTTGATGGGTAGGTTGGGTGCAGTGTGCAGAGCCCAACTGGCGACTTATGCCTGCCTGGGGTTCCTTCCTACTAAAGAGTATCTGGAATCACGCACCTTGACATTTTCTTAGCGTATAATTATGATTACACGCAGAGGTTTCTGTGCTGAAGGAGGTACCCATGGCTAAGGTGAACCCGCTAGATCCGTTAGGGCTTTTGGATGGAGCGAAAAAGCAGCTCGACCAGGTGGCTGAGAAAATGAAGCTGCCTAAATTACCTGACCCTCCGGGCATGGGGAGGATCGGAAACCCATCGCCTCGAGGGTCAGGGTTGCCAAGGCTGCTTGACCCACTCGGACTTTTCACCAAGGAGTAAGCATGGTTGCGCGTGATGAGGAGGATACCGTTGCCACCCGGATGGTCAAGGCCCTGGTCATCAGGACCGTCAATGACATCACCTACGAGACCATGGGGCGTATCGTCCACCGCCTAAAGCGCATGAGCGTGGGGGAAAGAGGGTCAGAGAAGAAGGTAGCGGACGTCCTGTCTGACGAGCTGGGCCCAGAGAAGGCCCTGGAATATGTCGAGAAGGCATTTGCCGGTGGCCTCATCACCGCCAAGCAGTATGAGGCATTGAGGGTTCACCTGGTCTTCGCCCTTCCCAGGGAAAAGATACCGCTGCCCTGGGCCGGCATGGGCAGGGTCGAGCTTCTAAGCACCCAGGAAAGGCTTAAAGAGGAGTTCGGGGCTCTCGCTGAGGGTAGCCAGAAGGCATTTTTGGCGCCGATGCGTGCCTTGAACAAGGACGTCGATCGCCTGCGAAAGGCCTGGGGAAGGTAGCTAAAAAGGAGAGCCGATGGCGAGTAAGACGAGTCGGACCACAGGCCATGGAATCCGTGTGAAGAATCCCCTCTCCCTACCGGTAAGGGTAGAGGTTCTC
>JAUWXW010000063.1 GCA_030616195.1 Chloroflexota bacterium
GATGTGGCCCACGGTAGAGAGGGGCTTGGACTTTGTCTTAACTCTACAGCAGCCAACCGGCGAGATTTATTGGTCCTATGCCGTGAGTGGCCTGGCCTGGCCGGGGGCTCTTATGGCTGGATCGAGCTGTATTTGGCAGTGTCTTAGGAGTGGCATAAAGATTGCCGGGTTGCTGGGGTTGGAAAGGCCTGATTGGCATATTGCCAGCGATAGGCTGGCCGGAGCTATCAGGGAACACCCTGAGCTCTTTGACAGGAACGGTGAGAATGACCAGCGTTTTGCTACGAACTGGTTCTATCCCGTCCTTGGTGGGGTAATTGAGGGGGAGGTGGCCAGACAGCACATTTTGAAGCAATGGGAAGACTTTGTTATTGATGGGTGGGGATGCAGGTGCGTCAGCACCGCACCCTGGGTAACCGTGGCTGAGACTTGTGAATTGATTATGACTTTGTCTCTGATAGGAGAGGTGGATAGGGCAAAGTCGTTGCTAGACTGGATTCTTCGGCTGCGGGATCCCCTGGGCGGCTTTAAGACGGGAATAAAGCTGCCTGAGGAACTGATATGGCCTGAGGAGAAGAATACCTGGACGTCGGCTGGGGTGATAATAGCTGCATCGGCACAAGCCCAGGTTGATGGTGAAGACGTTGGCTGATGAGTTCGTAGGTTACGAAAACCTCATGCGCTTTGTGGAAGAAAGGGGGCTACACAATTCACCAGGGGATATAGTCGAAATTGGTGCCTATATGGGTGGCGGCACAGCCAAATTGGCAGAGTTTGCCAGGAGGTACGCCAAGAAGGTATTTGCTATTGACACCTTTGATGCCAACCTAGACGAAACCATGAGCCCAAAAGGGGTTAAAGCGGGTGAGGTCTACCAGGCATTCCTCTATGGTGAGTCAATGCTGAAGGTTTACCAAGAGACAACCCGGGGTTTCGACAATATCATCACTATTAAAGCCGATTCCAGGACAGTCAAATTCCCTGAAGACCAGGAATTCATTTTTGGATTCGTTGATGGCTGCCACCAGGAAGAGTATGTGGAGAACGATTTTCACCTTATTTGGCCCAAACTCGTTTCGGGAGGGGTGCTTGGTTTCCACGATTATAGGTTTGATGACTGGCCAGGGGTTACCAAGGCTGTGGATAGGTTAATTGAGACCTACAAGAAGGAAATAAGTGAAACTCACCAAATAGAAGCGGGATATGGCATCCTGTCCATCATGCTAATCAAGAAATAGGATTTCTGTTCACACCGGAGTTGATTACTGGGCTCTGGCTTCTTCCTTGGGACTGCATTTCAACAACAAGGTATCACTCCACGAAGGGAGACGACGGGCTACTTTGTCCAGGGAGATGAGCGCAGCCAGGGAAATCCCTTGAGGCAACTTGGCGAGCAGCCAGCCCCACCACGGGAACCCGAAGAACAGTGAGATACCGATAGTGCGCTCCACCCTGAGGTGCGGCTCCACCATTTTTCTCAGGGATGCGTAATCAAACTTGTACGCGTGGTCATCCGGCACGTGCCACACTCGTTTCTTGCCTGATCCTTTCCTGAAGACGATTTCTATTGCTTTGAGCAACCGTCTTCCCAGTCTAAAGCTGAGGCTTTCGAAGTTGGCTATGGTGATTATTGCTTTTCCTCGAGGCTTAAGCACTCTAGCGATTTCTTCTATAGCTTTGTCTGGGTGGGGAAAGTGGTCAAGGGCACCTTTGCACATAACTTTGTCGAAAGAGCCGTCCTTGAAGGGCAGGTTCTCGCCTACGCCCCGAATCAGGGTTACCTCTGCGCCGTTCTCGGTGATGTGATCCCTGGCGTGGCGTATCATTGTTTCTGAGGGCTCAACACCAAGGCATTCTCCTTTGCTTTTGGCCAACTCTACAGCATCGATGGCTCTGCCACAACCAATGTCCAGGATTCTTTCTCCTTCCTTTCCTTCTACCTCCTCCACGGTAACCTCGTTCATTCGACGGAAGAGGAAGTCCAAATCTGGACGGATTACTTCGGGAAATACGTGATTGTCGTCCCAGGCCAGGTCAAACTGCGTCGTGGCATCTCTGTTATCCAGGTTCTGCGTCATTTTCCCCCGAGGCGCGTCACCGACAGTATCTGTTGCCGGCAAAAAGCCCCTTCTCTTCTCATGGGTTTTCCCACCGTCTGGATGTCAACAGGTGGAGCGGTGTCACGCATGCTACACCCCCTCATCGTATCTGGGGTAGGAACCGAAGACCTTGAACAGAGACACCTTGGCCTGCACTTTTCCCAACAGGTCTCTGATAAAAGGATCTTCTCGGTGTCCTTCCAGGTCGACGAGGAAGACATATTTGCCCAGGCTTTCCTTTGAAGGGCGGGATTCTATCTTTGCCAGGTTTATGTTGGAATCGGCAAATTCCTTGAGTATGCCGTAAAGCAGTCCAGGGCGATCCTCATCAAAAGAGAAACAGAGAGATGTCCTGTCCCGGCCTGTCGGAGGGTGGTCCTTGGCGGCCAGGACAACGAAACGAGTGAGGTTTGGAGAGTGATCCTGGATGTTCTTGGCCAGCATCTGGGCTCCATATAATTGGGCTGCTCGGTGGGTGCCAATAGCAGCAGCAGGAGCGGATGAGGACCTCATCTGCTCTACGGCTGCTGTGGTGCTGAGTGCCGCTACCATATCAGCTTGGGGGAAACACCGCTCCAAGAAACGGCGACATTGGGCAAGGGCTTGCGGGTGAGAGAAGATAATCTTTACTTCTGCAGCTTCAGTTCCTGGCTTAACTAGCAGGTGGTGCTCGATAGCTAGGACTAATTCCTGTCGGATGAGCAGCTTTGACTCATGAATAAGGAGATCAAGGGTATCAGTAACAGAACCCTCAAGGCTATTTTCGATGGCTACCACCCCTTCGTCTGCTAGACCGGTATCTACAGCGGCAGCCACAGCAGGGATATTGGAAAAGGGAAGAAGCTGGGCTTTCTCGTCATACTTGAGAGCGGCGTCCTCGCTGAAGGTACCAGGTGGGCCTAAGTAAGCAATCTTTTTCGTCATCTTCAAATGCCAGAAAGCTCGGTACGCAAGGCTTGTTCAAGATCGGCGCTGGTTACAGCAATCACGCGATCTTCAGCTTCAAGAGTCGTATCTTCGCTGGGCACCGTGATCCCTCGGTCCTTGATTACCAGGATGAGTAGACTCCCAGGGGGCAGCGAAACCTCTTTGAGCTGCTTTCCCACTACCGGCGAGTTAGCCGAGATCTTCACCTCTACAATTTCGTGTTTGCTTTCCTTGAGTTCCAGGAGGTGCATCAGGGGGTGGGTGGGTACCTCCTGTCCAATGTGTTCCAGGATAAGGTTGGTAGCGCTAACCGTAACGTCGATGCCCAGCTTCTTGAACAGGGCTTCGTTCTTGGGGTTACTTATGCGGGCAATAATGCGGGGCACATTAAACTTATGTTTAGCTACCTGACAAGATACTAGATTATCCTCGTCTTCATTGGTTACAGCAACGAATAGGCCGGCTCTCTCGGTTCCTGCTTCCTCCAGTACTGCGCCTTCGCAGCCGTCACCTTGCATGCAAATGCTGCCTAACTCTTCTTCGATGCGCTCCACTTTGACAGGATCCTTTTCGATCACTAACACCTCATGCCCCTCGCTGAGCAATCCCTTGGAAAGGTAGTAACCTAGTCTTCCCCCGCCGACGACGATGATATACATTACTGTCCTGTCTTTGTCAGCTTCCCCTTGAGTATTTGAGCGAAGATCGTGGTGGGGCTGATGGCCTCCACGCCCAGGTTCTGGTAAAGCTCTTCGCGAAGCGGGTCGTAAATACGGCAAAGCACCCTGGGTACGTTAAAGATATGCTTGGCAATCTGGGCACCCATAACATTTCGGTTGTCTCCTTGAGTTACCGCTACGAAGGCATCAGCCTCTTCTATTCCCGCTTTCCGTTGCGAATCTTCGTCAGTGCCATCGCCCAGCAGGGCAGTACCTTTGAAGGTGGGAACAAGTCTACGAAAGCTGCCAGAGTCAACATCCAGCACGGTCACCTGGTGCCCCTCCCTGTCCAGTAAAGCAGCCAGTTCGGCGCCCACTCGTCCACAGCCCATAATAACTACTTTCATTTCCCCCTGCTCCTAGACAAACGGTTGCCTTAACACTATCACTCGGCAGGGAGCGTTTTCTAGCACGTAAGGGATAGTCTCACCCATATCAAACTGTCCGAAACGTTTCCGGTATCCCATTCCCATCAGGATGACGTCAACGCTCCGTTCCATGGCCTCGTCTACTATAGCCGGGCCTATTTCCCGTGTCTGAAGGAGGTCTGTCTCTATTTCGTAGTCCTGCTCATCCGCAGCCTCCTCGGCACGGCCCAGCACCTCTTCTGCGGTTTGGGTTTCGGGTTCGAGTTCTGCATCCAGGGGGAGGGACCGCTTTACCTGAATTACATAGACGACATAAACCTTGCCCTTGGCCTCCTTAGCCATCCTGCAGGCCAGCTCTATCGCCTCCTTGTCTGCCTCTGCGTTATCTCCGCTTACAGGGACGAGTATTCTAAGAAACTTCATTGGCTATATCTCAATTCCTCTCCTGAAGCAGAAGTCACCTTGCTTATTATATCAATAACCTTTGCTCTTGCAACAGCACTTGACTGTTTCATCTTATGTGCAGCGTCTTAAACAGTTGCGCATAATCCAAACAAGGATTAAATCCTAAATCCGAAGCACCAAATCCAAGAATTCAAAATTCAAACTGCAAAGTTCAAAATTATCTTTGAGTTCTCCTTCTTGCGTTTTGGGTTTTTAGCTTCGGTCATTTGAATTTGTTTAGAGTTTAGAAATTAGTACCTAGGATTTGCCTGTATCCTTTGCTATACGCAACTAGTTCTGTCGTCACATACAGAAGGGTCAATGAGTCGGCCCCGATCCTGATGCGGGGCTACCCAATGGCAGGTTTTCATGCCTCCGATAAAAATAGTAAGTCACCAAGCCGACGGCCATCCAGCCGAAGCCTACCCAACGACTATAGGGTTGTGTGACCATAATTATCATCCATATTGCCAGTGTAGCTAACAGTCCGATTATGGCGGTAAGAGGAAGCTCGTGTCCCTTGATCCTGATATTTAAGCCCACTTTGAAAGGGCGATTCTGATCGGGATTCTTTATTCGCAACGCCAGGATGGAAGCGTGGGCAAAGGCAAAGGAGAGCAGGGAGCCAAAGGTGTAAAGCGCCCCTAAGTTCTTGAAGAAGTCACCGCCGAAGAAACCTGGGATCAGGATAAGTACTGCTACCACGCAGAACAGGATAATGGAAACGTAAGGAGTTCTGAAACGCCCGTGGATCCGGCTGAGGGCTGACGGCAACTGCCGGTGTGCCCCCAAGGAGAAAGACAGGCGAGAGATGCCTATCAGGCCAGCGTTGGTAGCGATAAGCAATATAGTGGCGGCTAGCACTGCTACTAAAGGCATGTATATCGTTTGCAATATCCCCTCGGGCAGGTGGGCGGCGATACCGGCTATGGGGTCTTTTGCCCAGTCAGTGGCAAGTGTCTCAGGAGTCATGGCAGAGAGGGCTACCAGGGATATACCGGCAAACATTACCAGTACAGCGACTGTCATCAGGACTAATGTCCTGGGGGCCCGCACCTCTGGCTGGCGGGTCTCCTCAGCCATCTGGGACACAGTTTCTACTCCGGTAAAGGCTAGCGAGGCAATAGCAATGCCAAACACCAACGACCCGATGGTTGGCCAGTGGCCCTCAATACCGCCAGTTAGCTCACCCCAGCTTAGCGGCCAGTTGCCCGGTCCAAACATGTTGTCAGCTAGTTTGCTTACTGTAAATATCAGTATGAAGCCGAGAATGATTATGGAAAGCTGTGTAACCACGTCTACTACTGTAGCCAGAATATTCACTTTGGACGATTCTTTTATCCCTATGACGTTGATAACCATAAGGAACAGTATGATGCCCATGGATATAGCGGTACCGGTTTCGGGAGAGGCCTTTAGATCTCCCCAGAAGTAGCCGAGATAAGGTGAAATGGTGTAGGCGGAGATGGCAATGGTAACGATGTAACTCAGCATCAGAGCCCAGCCGGAGAAAAAGCCGACAAAATCGTTGAAGGCGTGCCTGGCAAAGCTGGCTGAGCCGCCTGCCTCGGGAAGCATGGCTGTGCCTTCGGCATAAGTGAGAGCAGTGAAGATAAACAGGATGCCTGCTATACCCAGTGCTACCGGCGTGGCCCCTATTGCTACCAGGGCGACAATGCCCAGTGCGTAATAAATAGAGGAACCGACATTACCATAACCGGCGCTGAAAAGAGCGGGGACTCCTAAGACTCGTCTCAGGCGATAGCGCTTGATACGGGGTGGGTGGACAACTTTGTCGCCCGGTTTTGGCTGCCAGCCTGTTTCCATCGAGTTCTGCTTTGTCTAACCTGCCTACCGATTCAAATCGTTGCAGGGCATTCTATTGCCCCGACGGACATTTGTCAACCAGGATTGGGTTGCATAGTGAAGAGGGTGTCCTGCATTCTACGGTAGTCAGCCATGGTTTCAGTTGAGGTCTGGAATGTCCACGCATAGGGCAGGGGCTCTGGCCCCTGCCCTAGAGGGCGGGTGTCGGAGCACCCGCCCCTATGGCTCTTGTTAAATCATTCCTGAGTGGGTATTATTACAGGTGGCATGCCCCTGTAGCTCAGACGGATAGAGCACCAGCCTCCGGAGCTGGGTGCGGGCGTTCGAGTCGCCCCAGGGGCGCCATCACTTACAATTGGGGCAGATATCAAAGAAGTCTTCCGGTAGGTTCAGCTTCTCTCTAATGTATTCAAGCTGCTTTTCAGGTGCAAAGTAATTTCGGCACACTTGGCACTTCTTCAACCTGAAGCTTACATCCCAATTATGTATCGTCCTGGTGTCACCTACGTCTTCCATCTTTATGCACTTGGTAGGGCAGATGTAGACGCAGGAGCCGCAGCCTATGCAATCCGACGCTGTCTCCAGGAAAGGCGAAGCTACTTCTCGATTCACCCCCCGGTTGACCAGGCTGATGGCACTGGTGCCTACTACTTCCCCACAGGCTCGAACACACAAGCCGCACAGGATACATTCGTTGTCTTCCAGATACTCCGGCCTAAAGGAGGTTTTTTCCACGCCCATCTTTCTGGCCAAATCCTGTATCACCTTAACTCCAGAACATCTGGCCAGCAGTAGCTCCATCAGCATCTTGCGGTTGGCTGTTACTTGCTCAGTGGCTGTCTTGACTACCAGACCTTCCTCGACAGGGTAGAGGCATGACGTTACCAATCTGGAGCGGCCGTTTTTGGTTATCTCTACCAGGCAGAGCCGACACGCTCCGTAGGGCTCCACTCCCTCATTGTAGCAAAGGGCGGGTATATCAATGCCGTTGTCCCTGGCTACCTCCAGTATCGTTCTTTCCTCTTCTGCTTGAATTTCTCGATCATCAATGGTTAAGGTGACCATGTCTTTCATTTCACCCCTACAGCTCCCAGGTTACAGGCGTCGGCGCAAGTCCCACACTTGATGCACAGGTCCTGGTTTAAGATGACTGGCTTTTTCTTAGCCACAAAGGTTATGGCCTGGGTGGGGCATGGTTCGACGCATAGACCACATCCAGGACATTTCTCGTCGATGATGTAGTAGGTAATTAACTCTTTGCACACTCCTGCCGGACAGCGTTGCTCTCTAATATGTGCCTCATACTCGTCTCTGAAGTAGCGCAGGGTGGTCAGAACAGGGTTGGCAGCCGTGCTTCCCAGGGCGCATAACGAGGTATCTTTGAGTGTGGCAGACAGCCGTTCCAGCAACTCAATATCCTCCTCTGTTCCCCTTCCCGTAGTGATGTCGGTAAGGATCTGCAGCATCCGCTTCAGGCCTTCGCGGCAGGGAAGGCACTTGCCACAGGATTCCT
>JAUWXW010000086.1 GCA_030616195.1 Chloroflexota bacterium
CTTCCTGGCTGAACCAGCCTGGACGGCATCCAGGGCTGCCTTCATGGCGC
Source organism: Chloroflexota bacterium (assembly GCA_030616195.1). Next base: position 51 of record JAUWXW010000086.1, read on the forward strand.
TGCTTGCCCCTCTCAGCGAGTGAGCGATATCCATGGTCAGTATATCCTCCCGCAGGTCGGTTGCCGCCCTTATTATGCTGGCTGATTGCTTCTCTACGTACGGCGGTGAGTCAGTAGCGAAATACAGCCCGTCCACCTCCTGCCGGTCCATGCCGTTCAAGCAGTCCAAAACCGCTTCCACCCCCATGGTCAGGCTATCTTCGTCAGCGTTGGCTACCGCCTTCTCACCTCTAGCCAGCGACTTGGTCCACATCGCCCCGATTGCCTCTCGACTCAGCCTGTATATGGGAATATAAGCACCATATGAAACTATACCTGGCATCCTTTCCTCCATAAACTATTAAACGTTTGGAACCCCAGTAAATGGTAATACCACAAACAAATTGGCCCGGAAAGCCACCTGGCTTGTGGGCCAGTCCAAACTTTACAGCTTTTGGGGACTCTTTGTCAAATTGTGTGGGAAGAGGGACGACACGGCACGAAGCTTAGGAGCGTGTTTCTCCAATAGGCCGCCACATTTCTCAGACCATAAGAGATGCGTTTCACTGTCTTTATCCTGGTATTACAACCTTCGGATGCTTCAAAGTGAGAGGTTAATCTGGTAATATCTAACTTTGCCTATTGTCTTGTAGGATGCCAACGAAGACCAGCGTAAGAAAGCCGGGAAGATATGAGATTTGAGAGTGGCGTTGAGGTCGATGCCTCTCCAGAGACGATCTGGATGGCAGTCAACAATCCGGAGGAGTGGCCTTTGTGGGTGCCGTCGGTAAAGAAGGTGGACAAGCTTTCTCAAGGCCCCCTGGGGGTTGGCACTCAGCTTTGCGTTATGGTCAGGGCTGGCATTTCAGTGAAGTTGCACATGACGATTACGGAATTCGTTCCCCAAGAGCGTGTGGTTATGGAAGGGAGGGTTCTGGGCACCCGCCTGACACGTTACTACACTTTGGAACCAAAAGGTCAGAAAACGAGGCTTGCTGCTGGTGGAGAGGCCTCAGGCTTTCTGGCATGGTTGGTCTGCCGGAGCGGGCGAAGGCTGTCGGACGACATTGTGCGAGCATTGAAAAGAAGAATTGAGGAAGTTAGTGCCATTGAATAGCTGACTGCCTCAGTCACCAAAAAACGCAGGAATCCCGGACTGCGGCACACATTGGAGATGCGACTGGCTGAACAGCCTGGCGCCACTGCCGGAATCTCTTCTCACAGGCTGAGTTTCCAATGCAGCCTTGCGGTGGTGAATTGAGGCAATTATACTAGAAGGCAATTATATGTAAGACGTTATGGACGAGAGATTTGACGCCATAGTAGTGGGAGCAGGACCAGCCGGGTGTGCTGCTGCCTATAGCCTGGCAAAGGAAGGCCTCCAGGTGCTGCTGGTGGAGAGGGGCAAATTCGCCGGGGCGAAGAATATGACCGGCGGGGTGCTCTACGGCCCGGTGCTGAATGATCTGGTCCCCGATTTCTGGAAGGAAGCCCCGGTAGAGAGACATATCAGCCGTCATGTTATCGCCTTCCTCTCAGAGAGATCATCGCTCTCGGTTGACTTCAACGTGACGGGCTCTGATGAGCATAGCGGTTTCAGCGTTCTGCGGTCCAAGTTTGACCGCTGGTTTGCCCACAAGGTGGAGCAGGTTGGGGGGATTGTAGCTACAGGGCTTCGGGTTGATGACCTCCTCTGGGATAAACAGCGAGTAGCAGGCATAGTGGCCGGGGGGGATGAAATTGCCGGGGAGGTGGTTATTGCCGCCGACGGGGTCAACTCTGGTCTGGCCAAGAAAGCCGGCCTGGGGGTGAAGCTTTCCCCTGAGAATGTCAACCAGGGAGTCAAGGAAGTAGTCCAGATGCCCCGGGAGGTCATAGAGGAGCGGTTCAACCTGGCAGACGAAAGTGGCGCGGCTATTCACTTCCTGGGTTTCTGCACCAAAGGGGTGCACGGCGGCGGCTTCCTGTACACCAACAAGGAGAGCCTCTCCCTGGGCGTGGTGGCTCAGCTAAAGGCACTTGTAGAGAATAATCTCAAGAGCGTCGACCTCCTGGAAGGTTTCAAGGTCCATCCCACCGTCAAACAGCTAATCAAAGGCGGCACTACGGTGGAATACTCAGCTCACCTGGTGTCTGCTGGCGGCCTGAAAATGATGCCGCGCCTCTATACCGACGGCCTTCTGGTTGCCGGTGACGCTGCTGCTTTGGTGCTGGCTACAGGCAGAGCCCTGGAGGGTATGAACTTCGCTCTGGCCTCGGGAATGGCCGCGGCTGACACAGTGAAGAGAGCTAGAGAAAAAGGTGATTATGGCAAAGAGACCCTTTCCTGTTATGAGGACCTTCTGGCGGATACTTTTGTCCTTCGGGACTTGAAGAAGTTCAGGAGTGCTCCTCACTTCCTGGAAAACCAGCGAATCTACAGCGTCTACCCCGATTTGGTCTGCAGCCTGGCAGAGAGGATTTTCCAGGTTGACGGTAATCCGAAGGAGAAGGTGTGGCAACTGGCCAGGGAAGAGATGAAGGGTAAGGTCTCTCTCTGGCAACTGATTCGAGACGCGATGTCGGCAAGGAGAGCAATATGAACTCTATGACCATGGAGGAGAGGCTAGCTCTCAATAAATATGATGTTGACACTGAGGCCCATATCCGTTTGAAGGAGGAGGTCTGCCAGGAGTGTGAGCCGCGGAGTTGCCTTTACGTATGTCCTGCAGAATGTTTCAAGCTGCGGGAAGGCAAGATCACCTTTGCCTATGAGGGCTGCCTGGAATGTGGCAGTTGCCAGATATTCTGCGATGAGGGAGCTATAGAATGGTCCTACCCCAGGGGAGGCTTTGGGGTAGCTTTTGAGTACGGATAGGGGAGATTGGCCCATGAATGTCATCGTGTGTATCAAGCATATACTTGATCCCGAGATGCCGCCAGCCAAATTCAAGATAGACACCGCAGCTAAGAGGGTGATCCCTCCTGAAGGCATACCGCTGGTGGTAAGTCCCTTCGACGAGCAAGCGGTGGAGGCGGCGTTAACCATCAAGGACAAGCAAGACACCAGGGTAACGGCCATAACTATGGGCCAGGACTCGGCTAAGGACGCAGTGAAGCACGTGCTCTCCATGGGGGCTGACGAGGGGATCATACTCAGTGACGGGGCTTTTGAAGGTTCGGACGCCTTCGCCACAGCCTATGTTCTATCAAAGGCGATACAGAAGATTGGGGAATATGACCTGATCCTGTGTGGCAGGCAGGCTGCTGACTGGGACGCCGGGCAGGTCGGCTCTATCATTGCTGAGAACCTGGGAATACCGGTGGTAACCCTGGCCAGAAGAGTTGAGGTTATCGACAGTAAGTTGAGGGTTGAGCGGGTAATCCCGGATGGCTATGAAATCGTCGAGGTGCCTCTGCCTGCTGTGGTCACGGTAAGCAGTGAAATCGGCCAACCCCGCCTCCCTTCGGGGCGGGGCATCATCATGGCAGCCAGAAAGCAGATCCCCATCTGGAGTGCTCAGGACATCGAGTGCGACCGTTCCGCTGTCGGAATGGGCGCGGCCCGGAGCGAGCTGTTGGCGCTCTTTATTCCCCCTCAGGAAAGGAGGGGGGAGATTGTCGGTGGCGAAAATGGAGTCGAAGCGGCAGATAATCTAGCCCTGAGGCTAAGAGAAAACAAGATCATATGATTTAGGTAGCTGCCAACTCCTTATGACGAATCTAACGACAGTAGACTTGATGAGGGAGTATCGAGGAGTACTGGTTCTGGCTGAGACCCAGGATAAGGGGATTGCTTCTATTACCAAGGAGCTATTGGGGATAGGAAGAAAGCTGGCCGATGAGCTTGGTGAGGAGTTGAGTGCCTTGCTTATCGGCGGCGGAGTAGAAGCCGCCGGCAGCGAGGCTGTTGCCTGGGGGGCGGATAGGGTCTATATCGCTTACGGTCCAGACCTGGATAACTATGACAGCGATAGGTACACGGCGGTGGCGACCAGGACATGCCAGGAAGCAGCTCCGTCTGTCTTCCTCATGGGACAGACCAGCATAGGTCGGGATATCGCCCCAAGGGTGGCGGCCAGGCTGGGGGCCTCCCTCTCCACTGATTGCGTAGAGCTTAGAATCGAGCCAGATGGCAGGCGGCTGGTACAAACGCGTCCGGTCTACGGCGGAAACGCCATGGCGGTGTTAGTTTCCAAGGCCTGTCCTCAAATGGCGACTGTGAGACCGAGGTCGATGTCACCATTAGACCCAGATGTCTCCAGAACGGGCAAGGTCATTCCTGTTGAGGTGGGCAGCCTGGAAACAAAGGCCAAGGTGATTGATAGGGTCAAGGAAGAGGTTGAGGGAGTAAAGCTCGAAGAGGCTAAGGTGATTGTGGCCGGAGGGGCTGGTATTAGCGGGGCTGAGGACTTCGGGTTAGTCCGGGAGCTAGCCAATGTCCTCGGTGGTGCGGTGGGCGCTACAAGACTGCCCTGTGAAGAGGGATGGTTGCCGTCGAGTCTTCAGGTCGGACAAACGGGCAAGATTGTAGCTCCCGATCTCTACATCGCGGTAGCTATCTCTGGCGCCCCGCAACATCTGGCCGGGTGTTCCGGGTCCAAGTACATCGTTGCCATAAACAGAGACCCCGAGGCTCACATTTTCAAGGTGGCGGATTTCAGTATTGTCGCAGACTATAAGGAAGCCCTGCCGGCGCTGACAAAGAAGTGCCAGGAACTCAAGACCGGCGATTGAGATCACACAGACGTAGGGCAGGTGTGCGCAGGCGTCACGTAGGGACAATTCATGAATTGCCCCTACGGTGTTGCTGCTGACCCACACCGCACCTTCTCTTTTTGGGAGGAACGCAAACTTAGGGGGAAAACTATATGGACTTTGAACTAACTGACGAACAGAGGATGTTCCAGAAGCTGGCCAGGGACTTCGCCGACAGGGAGATTGAGCCCATAGCGGAGGAGATAGAGAGGGAAGGTAAAATACCGGCTGACATGCTGGCGAAGATGGCCAGGGTGGGCCTGCTGGGTATAATCGCCCCGGAAGAATACGGTGGTCTCGAAGTGGGGTATCTCACCTTCATCCTGGCGATGGAGCAGGTACACTATCCCTGTACTCCTTGTACGTGGCTGCTGGTGGGCAACGAGTTAGCTGAGTTGCTTAACCATGTCGGTACGAAGGAACAGAGAGAAGAGTTTCTGCCACCGGTAATTGAGGGCAGCCTGCTGCCGGGTGGCGTCTTCACCGAGGCAGCCACCGGATCGTATCCTGAAATGTTGACCACTACTGCTCGCCTGGAGAGTGGCTACTGGATAATAAACGGCACCAAACGGTTTCACACCTTCGGGCACATTGACGGGCCGGCCACCATTTTTGCCCGGACAGACGAAGACAGGATAAGCGCTATCATTGTGCCGAAAAACACGGATGGCTATAGCTGCTCGAAGCCGTGGGGCTTGATGGGCTTGAGAGGGCTGGAAACGGTTGATACCTTTCTCCGTGATGTACGAGTGCCCGAAAGCAATCTGCTCGGTGAGAGAGGGAATGGTTTTGAGATATTGCTGGTGGTAACGGCAGGAGGAAAGCTACGTCAAGCTATACAGTCCGTGGCCTGTGGGCAGCGCGCCCTGGATGAAGCCATAACATATGCCAAGCAGAGGACGACCAGAAGAGGCCCAATCTCAGACATGCAAGGACACCGCTGGCTTTTTGCCGAGATGGCGTCCAGGGTTGAAGCCGCCAGGTGGTTAACTTATCGGATGGCATTTCTCAGGGAACAGGGGAAGGACGTGCGGATGGAATCGGCAATGGCAAAGCTATTTGCTGGCCAGGCTGGGGAATGGGTGGCCTCACAGGCACTTAAAATCCACGGTGCCTATGGCTATACGACGGAATACAAAATAGAAAGAATTTATAGGGCCGCTCTAGCGCAGGAGCTAATCGAAGGAACAAATGAAGTCCAGAGGTCGATAGTGGGGGCTGCCCTGGCAGAAGATTAAACTAACTGAATGTCCTTTACTGGTGCACATCTCTCCAGGCAAATCCGTCTTAGTTCCTTGAACCTTGCCTGATATTGGGGAGAGACTATGCTTTCGGTAGTCATGATAACGGCATCCTCACCATCATCAGAGTAATAGCCGCGACGCATCCCCGTTATGCTAAAGCCATATTTCTCATAGAGCGCTTGTGCCGACACGTTAGATACACGTGTCTCCAGGGTCACTGCCTGGGCTTTAAGTCGCATTGCCAGGTCTATCATGGAGACGAGCAGCAGTTCACCGATTCCGTGACGGCGGTGTGTTTCTTTGACTGCAATGGAGGTGAGATGGGCTTCATCCACCATAAGCCACATGGCGGCATAGCCAATGACATTATGTTTGTTTTGGGCAGCCTTGCCATGGCTCGAAGAGTGCCCTTTGCTGAACAGGGGCCTTATCTTGGATACTAACCTTTGTAAGCCGCCTTTGGCCTGGTATGCCGCGGGTTCAGCAGGGCCACACGGGTCATCGGTTTCCTCCAAAGCGACCAGGTAACGGACCAGTTTGCTATTGAGGTCTCTTCTGAAAGGGGGTGGTGGCCACTGGCTTGGGAAGGCCTCTCTGTCGACGGCGTTCACCTGAGGGATATCCTCTATTTGCATGGGGCGCACAATGTAATGTATCTGCATTTCACTCTATAACAAAGTCAATTTTACCATAATCAGCCAAGAATTAAGGGCGTTGCTCTCTGATCCATGAGTGTAAGTTCTCCTTTGTGATTGTGAGTGAGCGAATTGGGGTCAGGTGAGGCACCTGAAACCTGGAGAATGCTAGTACTTGGTTGCATAAGTTCGCGCAACTATTCATGTCATTCCCGCGCAGGCTCGTAGACTCGCCTAGGGAGAGGGGAATCCACGGACGTGTGTAGGCTATCCAGCATGGATTCCTGCTTCCGCA
>JAUWXW010000146.1 GCA_030616195.1 Chloroflexota bacterium
GATGTCTATTCCCTCGGCAGCGATAGGCTCAGTAACCAGGACTTTCATATTCTAATTCTAACATAGACGGCAGAAGAAGTTTAACAGACTGTGCACCATTCATGAATTCAAGTGGTTCGTAGTCGTTGCGAGCGAAGGACGTGTAGGTGGAGTGAAACGGAAGCCGCCAGCCCGAGGGGAGGATTCGGGTTTCCCATGGAGTTCTCTGGCTAGCCTAGCATCCTGCCCGGGGCAGGGCTGCCTGGAGGGCGGCGATAATCTCTCTGATGTCGGCCTCGGTTACCCATCCCAGGTGACCGATGCGGAAGATCTTCCCGTCCAGCTTCTGCTGGCCCCCGGCAAGAACAACGCCATACTCGTCTCGGAGTATTTGGAGCAACCTCTTCACATCGACTCCCTGGGGACCTTTGATGGCAGTTACGGTATTGGAAGCATGGGCTTCGTCAGCAAAGAGAGATAAGCCCAAGGATTTTATCCCGTCTCTAGCCGCTTTGGCTACGCGGGCATGGCGGGCAAAGACGCCGGGCAATGTCTCTCGCTCTACCATGTCCAGGGCGACCGCCAGGGCGTAGAAAGTGGACACAGCAGGTGTCCAGGGGGTCTGGCTTTTCCCTTCCAGGAAGCTCTTGGCTTTACCAAAGTCCCAGTAGAAACGGGGCATTTTGGCTCTTTCATATGCCTGCCACGCCTTCTGGCTGACGCTCACCATAGCCAACCCTGGGGGAGCCATCCAACCCTTCTGGGAGGCGGTCACAGCCACGTCACATTGCCACTCATCCACTGGTAAATTGATGGAGCCGATGCTGCTGACACCGTCGACGAGGAGGAGCGAGTCGAATTGTTTTACCACCGCGCTGATAGAGGCCAGGTCGTTGGTTACGCCAGTGGAGGTCTCATTATGGGTAACAAGCACCGCCTTTATTGAGGGATCTGCTTTTAGGGCCTGACGCACGGCTCCAGGATCAGCCGCCGAGCCCCATTCAAAGCTAAGCCTCTTAACCTCGGCGCCAAACTGCTCGGCAATATCGGCAAACCGCTCCCCAAAGGCGCCACAGGAAACCGCCAGCACCTTGTCGCCGGGCGAGAGAGTATTGGCCACAGCAGCTTCCATCCCTCCGGTGCCCGAGGCTGTGAGGATAAGGATGTCCTCTTTGGTCTGGAAAAGCCCTTTGAGTTGATCGGTTATGTGGTGAAGCAATTCACCGAACTCCTTTCCCCGATGGTCGACCATTTGCTTGGTCATTGCCTGAAGGACTTCATCAGGGCAGGGGTGGGTCCGGGGGTACGTAGCTGCATGTTATGCCTCCGTGTTTCAACTTGTGGGGTGCCCTGTCCGGGGGGATAACCTCAGGATCGACCCCAGAAGGGGTCTCCCACATTCCCAATACCTGTGGGAGAGCCTTTCCAGGCTCGATACGCCGGAATCGGACCGGCCTCGCTACTTATCAGCATTAATCAACTCTAAAAAGCGCCGCTTGCCAACTTGAATCACATCGCCAACTTGGATTGAGGGTGTATCGTTAACTACGGGCGTCCTGCTTCCGTTTTCGTGGACGACCTCGATAGCGCCTTGGCCTATCAAGCGCCTGACTTCACTCTTGCTCTTGACTAAGCCTTTTCGATTCAAAAGAAGCGCCATGGACATGCTATATTGTTTACGACCCGCACCATCTGTCACCCTGAGGACAAATCCTCCTCGCAGCTCTTCCTCGTCGGGACTCTCTCCTGCCTCTCGTCTTCTCGCCAGTTCGCTTCGCTCTTGCGACGCTAACTCATATAGCTCTTGTACGGAGACTTTGACCGTGTCTCTCGGCACCTCTTTTCTCTGAACCACCCTGGCAAAGTGCTCCTCCGCCTCACGAGCCGCATCGGCACTGTGGAACTGGGCCACAACCTCGCTGGCAAGGCGCTTCTTGAGCGACATGGGATTGACCGATTGAGAATCGATCTGCTGCCTCATCTCCTCCAATTCATTATCCGGAATATCGGTCACCAGTTCGAAGTAGGGCAGGATGAGTTCGTCCGGGATAGACATCACCTTACCATATATCTCATTCGGCGGCTCGTCGATGGCAACATAATTGTCCAGGCTCTTGCTCATCTTCTGGCTACCGTCTGTGCCCACCAGCAGGGGAACCAGAAACACCTGCTGGGGACGCTGCCCCATAATCGCCTGAAGCTCTCTGCCCACCAGGCAATTGAACTTCTGGTCGATGCCTCCAAACTCCACGTCGGCCTCGATAGCCACCGAGTCGTAAGCCTGGAGCAGCGGGTACAGGAGCTCGGTAATGGCTATGGGGCGGCCGGCGTTGTAGCGTTTACTAAAGTCCTCTCGGGCCAGGAACTGGGCTACGGTAAACTTGCTGGTCAGCTTGATGACATCGCTCAAGCCAAAGCCATCAAACCACTCACTCTGCCATCTCACCTGGGTCTTTTCTCTGTCCACCACTTTGAAGAACTGGTCCATGTAGGTTTGAGCATTGCGCCTTACTTCCTCTGCTGTGAGCATGGGTCGGGTGGCCGATTCTCCACTGGGATCTCCGATCCGGGCTGTCCAGTCACCAACGATAAGGATAACCTGATGCCCTAGCTCCTGGAACTGGCGCAATTTCCGCAGACCCACCACATGGCCCAGGTGGATATCAGGGAGACTGGGGTCGAAACCCTGCTTCAGCCGCAGTGGTCTGTCTGACTCCAGCAGCTTTATCAGTTCCTGCTCAACGATAATCTCAGCTACCCCTCGCCTCAGCAGGTAGTCAGTGCCGGGGGCCGTCATTCCTCCACCTTCTCCAGTATTGATATAGCCTGCTCCACGTCCTTACTTATTTGAGCTTTTAGCTCTTCGGGGCTGGAGAAGCGTTTCTCGCCTCGCAGACGCCCTACGAGTTCAACCCGAAGCTCCTGTCCATAGAGGCCTGCTTCAAAACCGAGGAGATAGACCTCTACTGTTTGCTCTCCTGGCCCAAAGGTTGGACGCGTGCCAATGTTTGTTACCGAAGGGTAGGCATGGTTGCCGAGATAGGCTCTGGTGGCATATACTCCGTCGCCCGGGAGTGCTTGGTGAGAGTCTACTTCCAGGTTGGCGGTGGGGAAACCCAGTTGCCTACCCCGCTCAGCACCGTGGCCTACCTGGCCACTAAGGACATAGGGGCGTCCCAACAGCCGCTTCACCCGTGGCATGTCACCCTCTGCCAGAGCCTGACGAACGTTAGTACTGCTCACCACCTCTCCATTTATTTTCTTGGGGGAGACGACATCCACCCAGAAACCCAGTTCCTTTCCCAGCGAATGAAGCGTGAAGACGTCTCCTTCTCTGCCTCGTCCCAGGGCGAAATCAGGGCCAACAACCAGCCCCTGCATCTTAAGATGCTTTTGGAGAAGGGCCACAAAATCTCGGGCCGGAAGCCGAGCTAGCTCAGGAGTGAAGGAAAGGGGAACGACAAGCTCAATACCTAGCCCGTGGAGAAGGCTGATCCTCTCTTCCAGGCTGGTTAAACGGGGCAACTGAGTTTCAGGCGACAATACCTGTTGGGGATGCTGGCGGAAAGTCACCACGCCGGGAAGATAGTCTCTCACCAAGGCCTGCCTTTTCACATAGCCTACAATATACTGGTGACCCAGATGGACGCCATCAAAAACCCCGATACAGAGTACTGACTCCTGCTGGCGTGCAAATTGAGCTAGCTCCTCCTCAACTTGCATACTTGATCTTCCCTCACACCCCTTTCCCTGCTATCCTGCGCCCCGCGGCAGCAGCTACTGGCGCTAGCTGGGTCATAAGTTTGTCGAAATTTTCGAAGGTGAGGGATTGTGGGCCATCCTTAAGAGCGGTTTCCGGGGTGGGGTGAACTTCAATCATTACGCCATTTGCCCCGGCAGCTACAGCAGCCAAAGCCAGGGGGGTTACCAGGTCCCACCTTCCAGTGCCGTGACTCGGGTCGGCGATAATTGGCAGGTGACTTAGCTTATGAATGGTAGGAATAGCACTGATATCCAGCGTGTTTCGGGTGTAGGTTTCAAAGGTTCTGATACCCCTTTCGCAGAGTATCACCTCACGATTTCCTTGGGACAGGATATATTCCGCCGCCAACAGCCATTCCTCGATAGTGGCTGAAAGACCTCTCTTGAATAGTACCGGCTTTTTGGCCTTCCCTACCTCGTCCAGGAGAATGAAGTTTTGCATATTGCGTGCTCCAATCTGGAGGATGTCGGCATACCGAAGTACCAGCTCAATGTCTCCAGGGGTGAGCACTTCAGTGACCAGAGGTAAGCCTGTTTCCTGCTTAGCCTGGGCCAGGAGCTTGAGCCCTTCTTCGCCCAGACCGCGGAAGCCATAAGGAGAGGTGCTCGGTTTGAATGCCCCACCCCGTAGGACGGTGGCTCCTGCTGCCTTAACAGCTCGCGCCGTGCTCACCGCCTGTTCCTCCGTTTCTACAGCGCAAGGGCCGGCCATTACCACCAGCTCGTCTCCACCGATGCTATGCTCGCCGAGCTTTATTACTGTATTCTCAGGCTGGAATTCCCGGCTGGACAGCTTGTATGGCTTGGTGATGGGGACCACCTGTTCCACACCAGGCAGCAGCTGAAGCGTATCACGCAACTCTGGGAGTGCCGGACTTGTACCTAGCACCCCGATTACTGTCCGTTCCACACCCCTGGACAGGTGGGCCGTTAACCCGGCGGCTTCCAGTCGCCTGATTACCTCTGCGGCTTCCTTGTCTCCGCAGTCCTTGCTCATGACCACAATCATGGTTTTTCTCCTCAGCTCTCCGGCATGTACCTCAGAACTTCAGCCCCTCTGATATACACGTGTTCGATGTCCTCTGCTCTCTTCTCAGTATTGACCAGAACGAGAACACGGATGCATCCGGGCAGGCTATTGGGCACATTCATTTCCTGACCACACAAGAGAGGCACTTCTGTCCAACCCAACTGACGTGCCGCCAAAGCAGGAAACTCTGCATCAAGGTCGGGGGTAGTAGTGAAAAACGCACACGCCACCGCCTCTTTCTCTATCTGGTTGGACTCAATCATATTTTGAAGCAAGTCCTTTGTTGCTGTTAGGATATCCTCCTTACTGTTGGCAGTTGCCAAAGTTGCTCCTCTAATACCTCTACACCACATAGCCTTGC
>JAUWXW010000229.1 GCA_030616195.1 Chloroflexota bacterium
CCACCATCTCACCAACGCCAGTCGGTAGCCATGGGCCGGGGTGCCGCCCACAAGCGCTCAGCTTGTGGGTGATACGGGTTCACGTTACTATGCGTTTTGAAGCTCGTAGAGGCTTGAGCCACCCTGCTCGACAATGGCCACCCGCCCGCGCTCTTGAAGAAGCTGAAGGTGAGCCAGGGTTTCCTGTATGGCCAGCAGTCGATTCATGGCATCCATTTGCTCCCACAGTCCCACTGTCCATTCCACCTTGGAAGCTATCTCCCACGGGCTTGAAGGATGGTCACGTACCGCGGCCAACACCTGCTCCAAGCGCTGCTCGTGGTGCTCCAGAAGCTCGTCCACGCGGCGGCTCAAGTCAGCAAAGGGCTCCTCGTGCGCCGGGAGGACCAGCTCCACCTCCAGTCGCCTCACCTTTTCCAAAGCGGCGAGATATTGACTGAGCAGATTATCACTGGTGAGCAAACTAGGGGCGATATGGGTAGTAATTCCAATAAGGACATGGTCGCCGGAAAAGAGCAACCTGTTCCTTTCGTCATATACGCAAACGTGTCCGGGAGTATGGCCCGGGGTTAGAATAGCCCGGAGGCGCCCCCTGTCTCCCAAGGGTTCCTCCTCACCCTCAAGCACTATGTCAGGCTCCACCTCTCTGGGAAAGAGCGTCTTCCCAAAGGTCACCATTTGCTGGTACCCTTCCAGCTCCGACGGTGTCACGCCAAGGGATCTGGCCCAATCAAGCACCCGTTCCGTGGTCCACTCCTGAGACGATTTCATTATGTACTCAGCCATGTTCCAGTCCTTGCGATGCATCACTACCCTGCAGTCTGCGGCTGCCTTGATCCGGCCTGCCAGGCCGAAGTGATCGGGATGGAAATGGGTGAGCAGCAGCCACCGAATGTCCTTGAGAGAGGTCCCCAGGGCAGCTAGCTGCTGGCAGAGAGCATCGAAACAAGTATCGTCATTGAAGCCACTGTCCACCATCAGCCAGCCTCCCTCCTCTTCCACGAGGTAACTCAGGGTCCCCGCCGGGGCATCAGGCGGCAGCCACCCTGGAGGGAAGGGAACCTCCAGCATGTAGACTCCCGGGGCCAACTGGGTCGGTTTTTCCTTCATGTCATGAGCATCCTTCCTCGAATTCGGCAGGCAAAGCCACCCCTACGCCAGCTAAGTCCTGATTGCCGACGTATCAGAGATCGATGGAAGCGGCTGAGCCTCTGTTCCTTTGTTTTGATGCCATAAAGGATAGCCCGCTGATTGACGTTAGTCAACAAAATACGCTTTGTTGGTGTCTTCCATTGATTTCACTTAGATCGACCTTGACTCGAAAGATCGCAGAGGGATAATATAAGCGACGAAACGTGTGAGCCTTTACAAATGAAGAAGCCTCAGGACAACTATGCCTTCCTAGACGGCCAGAATCTTAACTTGTCCACACAAGCCATGGGGTGGCGTTTGGATTGGAAGAGATTTAGAGTCTACCTGCGCGAGAAATATGGCGTCGGCAAGGCCTACTACTTTGTAGGATATGTCCCTGAAAATACTGACCTATACAATTCGCTTCAGTCATACGGTTATTCACTCATATTCAAGCCAGTTTCGGTGCGGAAGGGTGGCAAACTGAAGGGCAACTGTGATGCCGAGCTAGTTTTGCAGGCGATGATTGACTTTAGTGCATATCAGAAAGCGATAATAGTGACTAGCGATGGTGACTTTGCCTGCCTGGTGACCTACCTGCAGAAAATGGGTAAGTTGGAATGCGTTTTGGCTTCAAGTTGGGGTGGGTGTTCCCATTTGTTGAAAAGGGCTGCCGGGCAACGAATTGCATTCGTGGATAACTTAAGAGGAAAACTGGAGTACAAAAAGAAAAGCACCCCATAAGGACGGAACCTTATGGGGGACTTTTCATCGTGATTCTGTTAGTAGGTTAACACATCTATATTAGTTTGTCAATATCTCGATGGCTGGATACAGAAATGAGGAGAGGAAGCTATGCTTGATCAGAAGACAATCGACAATATCCGGGAAACGGGCCATATGCAGGGTGCTGACGGAGTGGAGGAAAGGAACAGAATTCTGCGGCAGGAGTTAGGCTTCCGGGTTGCGGACAGGGCAGAGTATGCCCTGATAGCGAGCTGTTTCCTTCCCACCCTGATAACTCAGGACATGAAGGCTTTCAAGAACCTGCTGGAGTACCTTGAGATCGACTATACCCTGCTGCCTAAGGAGCGCTGCTGCGGCAATCTTCTCTATCGGACGGCACTCAAGGACAAGACTGGGGAGGAGCTAAAGCAGGCTGATGTTATAGCCCGGGAGTTCCTGGAGGACAATCTGCGCCAGGCCGGCGAGGTGGGCGCCAGTAAAGTCGTTGCCTACTGCGTGGGCTGCGACCTGGTTTACCACCGGCTCAGGGGTACCGTCCCGGTGGAAATCATGTGGTATCCTACCCTGCTGGCCCGCCTCTTCCGCGGAGGCAAGCTTGAGCTTAAGGCCGACTACTATGCCGGCTGCCACTACTTTTACCACAGAACCAACGACAGTCTACCCGACCTGGACTCACCACTCACCATATTGAAGCAGATAGAGGGGCTGGAACTGAATCATCTGGACGATCGGCTGTGCTGCACCAGGCCGCAGCAGATGGAGACTCTGCTCGCCAGCATCGAGAACAAGACCATAATAACCGTCTGTACTGGCTGCGCCATGAATCTTCAGGCGGCCCTAAAGGATAGAGGCGACTACCGGGTGGTGATGTTGCCCCAGGTAGCCTGGGCCTCCGTGAGCGACCATAGTCTCTGAGGTCGCTCGGCAGTATTGCGTGTCGTTCTGAGGTCGCCCTAGGTCTCCAAAGGCGACTCTGGCGAGCGACCGAATCTAGGCCGTTCGGTGGGACGACCCGAACTCGCCCCAGAGCAACACCGACTCGCCGTGGCGAGGTTCGCTCTGCCCCTTTGGCATGACATAGCCAGACCCCTGCACATTATGACACTTTGTGCAAAATGCCTGGTGCATGGTAGCATATAATACTGACGGGAGACGTCCCAGATGAGCGCCAGACGAAAAGCAACGATGTACAGAGCCTTCAGCATGTTTATGGTTGTGCTGCTGGTGGCAACTGTGGGCGTGCTGTCGTCCTGCAACAACAAAAATGAGACAGAGGTGGTTATCGGGGCTCTACTGTGTCTCAGCGGCGACAATGCTCTTTCGGGGGAATTCAGCCAGGCGGCGCTGGAGATCGCAGTCGAAGACGTAAATGAGCATCTTTCCGGCATCGGGGCTGACATAAGGGTAAGACTTGCTATTGAAGACACGGGGGCTGACCCAGAGGTTGCCCTTGAGAAGCTGAAGGTCCTGGCAGAAGAAGGGGTGCAAATAGTCATTGGCCCCCAGACCAATGCTGAGGTCGA
>JAUWXW010000158.1 GCA_030616195.1 Chloroflexota bacterium
GCAGCGGCTCTTGCGGCTCGATCACACGACAGCCTGCTTGAAAGGTATATCACTTCAAGCGGTGTGGCACAGATAGCCGAGGGGTGAGCGAAAGTTGTCCAGTTATCATCTGAATAATTGGTCCTTTCCGGGATGAATACGTCAGCCCTCAGGTAAGCTACGAAGCCGATAACCCAGTGAGAGGATGCTGGTTAACATCCTCTCACACTCTATCCTAGAGCTTGCTCACGGTGTCATCTCCAAAGTTTACCACCCAGATGTTAGCCCCATCAAAGCAGATGCCATTAGGGTTGTTGCCGACACTATAGGTTCCCAGGATGGTTCCATCGTTCGCCTGGAGCTTGGTCACCGTGTGATCGTAGTAGTCTGCCACCCAGATGCTAGACCCATCAAAGCAGATGATAGTAGGACCGTGGCTGACGTTATAGGTAATGCTACTTTGGTTTGCCTCATACCAGCGCAGTAGAGCAATCTGCATGGGGCTATAGCCCAGCCCAGCAGGTCCTTGCTCGCCTTGAGCTCCTTGGGGACCTTGGACGCCTTGCTCACCCTGAGGGCCCTGCTCACCTTAGGGTCCCTGCTCACCTTGGGGTCCCTGTTCACCTACAGGCCCAGCGTACCCCCGTGGCCCCCTTTCACCTTCGGGAAGACATGCTGAGCCTAGACCTGCAACAATTACAATGACCACCAAGAACAGAATACCGAGAGCCTTCATTCTGCACCTCCTTTGCTGTAAAGATTCCTTCAGGTTCGCCATAGGCAGAATTCCTCCACATCAGAATCCCTTTGCCGCATTATACCACCCCAAACTCAGCTTGGATGCACATTCAGGCTTGGGTATAGTGCTGACTGTTGGAGACTGAAACAGACACTAGACAATGATTCCAAAGGGGGTTGATTGGGGCACATCGTGGGCCTGCCATCCTGATAGCACCGGCCTCTGCCCTTCGGTGCGACCGGAACCCTTGCCCCCACACCCACCAAGGCTCCCCTGATGTTCCTCCTCTGCGTTCATCTGGCCGAGCCTGTGGCAGTCAGTGAGATCGACCCCTTGGACATCTAGAGGGCTATCGCAAAGGGGACAAATTGTTGTATATTGTGTCCAGGCCACCTCAGGGACCTGACACCCACCAAACGTCACTGCCCCACCCTGGGATTGCCACGTCCCCTTCGCTCCGCTCAGCGTCTCCATAGGCAACTCGCTGTGGCGAGCTTCGGCTCACTGTGCTCCTCACAATGACCTAAGAACACGCCGACGAAGGCAAGCTCACCTTCTACTATCTGTCATTGCGAGGTCGGTCGACAGAGTCGCCTCTGGCGACCTGAGGCGACCGAAGCAATCTCCGGGCCGGGTGGGATCGCACGACTCACGAGGACAACCCTTACCCAGAAGGCTATTTTCACGGTAGCGACGCAGCAATCTCGATATCGCGGCCATTGTTGGAGAGTACCTGCTTCTCCCTCCCCTAGCGGGAGGGAGTCAGAGCAAGGGGACTCAAGCCCACTTGAGTCCGAGCTGGAACTGGGCCTTCATCAGATTCATAAACTGGTGGTGAAGCGTCTTGTTGCCAGCAAGAATCTGCCTGTCATAGATGGTGGCTGGTTCGCCTTCCCAATCGGTGACCTTCCCACCGGCCTCCTTCACCAGCAGGATGCCGCTGGCCACATCCCAGGGATAAAGGTAAGGGTGCATGTAGAGGTCGAGCCGGCCACAGGCAACATAGGCCAGGCCCAGGACTGCCGACCCCATAATCCTGATGCCGCACATCTGAGGCCAGGAGTTCCTGAATCCTTCCAGTATTGCGGCTCCGGCTTCAGCGTCGTAGCCCATGTCACAGCCGATGAAGGAACCCTCCATCGAAGTCCGCTCGGAAACAGAGATTGGCTGGTCGTTAAGCCAGGCCCCAGCTCCTTTCTGAGCTACGAAAAGCTCCTTCCTCCAGGGGTCGTAGGTCAGGCCGAGGAGAACCTCGTAGCTGTTCGTCAGGGCGATAGCTACCGAGTAGAAAGGAATGCCATGGACATAGTTGTTGGTGCCGTCCAGGGGGTCTATAACCCAGGTGTACGCTGAATCGTTGGTTATGGCCGCCGATTCCTCTGACAGGACGTTGTAATCAGGGTATTCACTCTGGAGAAGGGCGATGATCCTGTTTTCCACCAGGACATCCACGTCCGTGACTATATTAGCTCTTCCCTCTTTATACTTAAGCTCCCTTTCCTCATGGGCGTGCTCCACGAGGAGGCTCCCGGCCTCCGCCGCCGCTTGGGAGGCCACCTCCAGAGCAGTCCTGCCACTTCGAGATAGGGACAAGCGGTCCAATCAGGTCTCCTTCCCAGAAAACTTGGTTAGGGTATGTTTGACTTGCTGCCGCGATACTGGGCGGGGGCGGCAGACGGGGCTGTAAGACCACATAGTTGAGTGCGCATATACCAAAGACGAAACCTGAGAAGTAGCGCGACCCTTTAGGGTCGCCGAGGCGAGGCTAAAACCGCGCGCTACATTCTTCTCTCCTTCATGCAGCGTGCAGAGCGAAGGGATTCCCTCTGACCTCGCCAATCAAGCCTCCTTTCCGGACAGCCAGACAAATACTCGGTTTTCGACTTCAAACTCTAAATTTTGAACTTTGAATGGGGTGGTGTGAAGGGTGGGGGGTTAGGCCAGCCCCATGTTCTCCCTGACTTCCCTTATGGTCTCTTGAGCGATACCGCGAATCCGGCGAGCCCCTTCTGCCAGGACCTCCCCTACGTAATCGGGCCTGTTGGCCAGCTCACTGCGTCTTTCACGGAAGGGCGCTAAGGCGTCGTTTATCTCCTGTGCCAGCAGCCGTTTGCAATCGACACAGCCAATAGCCGCACTGCGGCATTCCGAGGCGATCTGCTCCAGTTTTTCCGACCTGAATGCCCGGTGAAGGCTGTAGACGTTGCATACTTCGGGGTGCCCCGGGTCGCTGCGATAGCGGCGAGCTGGATCGGTGAATGCAGTCATAATTCGCTCCATTGTCTCCTCGGGGGAAGCTGCCATCTCGACATGGTTGTCCAGTTGCTTGCTCATCTTCTGTACGCCGTCCAGACCAAGAATCAGGGGAACATGAGTCAGCTTTGCCTGTGGTTCGGGGAAGGTATCACCATATAGATAGTTGAACCGCCTGACAATCTCCCGCGTCAGTTCCAGGTGGACCAGTTGGTCCTCGCCCACCGGAACCACCTCGGCCTTGTAGAGGATAATGTCAGCGGCCATCAGCACCGGGTAGCCCAGCAGCCCGTAGTTTACGTTTTCGGGCTGCATTTTCACCTTCTCCTTGAAGGTTGGCACTCTCGTCAGCCAGTTCAGCGGGATGGTCATGCTCAGCAGGGTATGAAGCTCCATCACCTGGGGCACGTGCGATTGCACAAAGATGGCACTTCTCCCCGGATCCATGCCTGCTGCCAGCCAGTCGAGCGCCATCTCGTGGATATTCTGCTGAAGGGTGCTGACGTCGTCTTTACCCTCAAGAGTAGTCAAGGCGTGGATATCCACTATGCAGTAGATGCAGTCGTACTCATCTTGGAGGCTGACGTAGTTCTGAATTGCTCCCAGGTAGTTGCCGATGTGCTGCCTGCCAGTGGGGCGGGCGCCGGAGAAAACGCGGTTCTTCATCTATTACGCTGATCCCTCTGCGGCGTCAATTATAGCACGTTTGCCTAGGCAAACATAAATGCGGGCCGTCGAGTTCCTTCAGTCATGACGGCCAGAAATCGGTGTATAATGGAAGCACCGCCAGGGCCGGATAGCCAACTTCATTGTGCAAGGAGGACTTCACCATGAAAGCCACGGTCATCAAAGAGAAGGGCGTCCTTTCTGTTGAGGAGGTGCCAACACCACAGGCAGGTCCCGGGGAGGTTGTGATCAAGGTCAAGTATTGTGGCATCTGCGGGTCCGATATCCGCCTGTTCGCTGATGGGTTCTACCCACCGGGACTGATAATGGGGCACGAGTTTTGCGGGACAGTCTCTGAGGTTGGGCAGGGGGCGGAGGGCTGGGCTGTGGGCAACCGGGTGACCGCCATGCCGGCAATGATGTGTGGGAGCTGCTACTACTGCCGACGGGGGCAGTGGCATCACTGTCTCAGCAGCAAGATAGTGGGGGTGCACATCGAATTGCCAGGGGCCTTCGCCGAATACGTGAAGGTGAAGGCAGACATGCTTCACCGCCTGCCTGGCGAGGTGACAGATGAAGAAGGAGCCAACGCCGAGCCCTGTGCCGTTTCCCTGCGGGCCGTCAGGCGCTCCGGGATTGAGGTCGGCGACTCAGTGGTTGTCTTTGGCGCCGGTTCTATCGGCCTCTTTGTCCTTCAGTGTGCTCGGGCGGCTGGGGCGAGGTCAGTCTACGCGGTCGAGCCAGCGCCGGGCCGGGCCCGTGCCGCAGCCGTAGTTGGTGCCGATCGGGTTCTCGACCCTCGGCAGGCAAACGTCCCTGCTGAAGTTGGCAGCCTGACAGGGGAGGGAGCGGATGTAGCCTACGTGTGCACTGCCGCCCCGGCAGCCCTGCAACAGGCGGTGGATGCCGTGATACGCCAGGGGAAGGTGATGGTAGTGGGTGGTGGCATGACAGCGGAGGTGATCCCTGAGTACTGGATGTGGAAGGAGGTCGAGGTCAAAGGCTCGTTTGCGTACCTGGACGAGTTCGCCATGGCAGTGGAGCTGTTCAGGCAGGGAAAGGTCAAGGTCGAGGGCATGATCTCAGAGGTGATACCGCTGGAGAACCTGCCAC
>JAUWXW010000180.1 GCA_030616195.1 Chloroflexota bacterium
ACTACATCACCCGGCCTGGGCCACCCTCCCCTAACAAAACCCCTTACCGCAGCTCTGACGCGCTCTTCACCCCAGGCATCATAGATGGGACCGGGAGAAGCATAAATCCGGGGCAGGTTGTTCAGGGGTACAGCCAAGAACCCTCCAAAGGGAGGGCTTGCCTCCTGTAGCTTCACCAGCTCGTCCTTGGTCGTCACCGGCAGCTTTTCCAGATCTTTGACACTGCGGATATCAGAGGGGGAAACACCAGCCCGGTCAAATTTGTCTTTTATCGCAGGGGCATTTTCATAAGCGAACTTCATTTGTTCCGCTAATCTTCGATTAAGCCACTTCTCTCTCTCGTCAGGAGGCATCTTCTCTTTGGATTCATCATACAGGGACGCCAACTCTTCGGGGCTTAGCCGCCTTATCATCATCGTCCTCCTTGGCTCATGTGGGATGGTTACGGGTCATAATATAACGGTGCTAGCAACCCCATGTCAAGTACATGTCCTTTCAAATGATAGAACTTTTTGGTAAACTTAAAGCTGAGAATGGTAGCTAAATACAACCCTGGGGAGATTGAGCCTAAGTGGCAGCAGAGGTGGACTGCCGACCGGATTTACGAGGCAAAAGAAGACAACACCCGCCCCAAGTGGTATGAGTTGACCATGTTCCCCTATACTTCAGGGGACCTCCACATCGGACATTGGTACGCTATGGCCCCCGCCGACACCCGCGCCCGCTTCAAGCGAATGCAAGGATTTAATGTGCTCCATCCCATGGGCTTTGATGCCTTCGGGCTCCCCGCCGAGAATGCTGCCATTAGCCGGGGCATCCATCCCTCCACCTGGACGATGCAAAGCATCGAGAATATGCGCCGTCAGCTTGTCAGGATGGGCGGATGCTACGACTGGAATCGAGAGGTAATCACCAGTGTCCCCCAGTACTATGAGGGGACGCAATGGCTATTCCTAAAACTATACCATGCTGGCTTGGCCTATCGAGCCAGCGCACCGGTCAACTGGTGCCCGCAATGTCAAACCGTGCTGGCCAATGAGCAAGTGGTAGGGGAAGGAAGATGTGAGCGCTGCGATACCCCAGTGACCAGGAAGGATAGGGAGCAATGGTTCTTCCGAATCACCCGCTACGCAGACGAGCTCCTGGACCATTCTACGCTCCAATGGCCAGAGCGGATAAAGACCATGCAGAAGAACTGGATTGGACGGAGCGAAGGAGTAGAAATCTCCTTCGAGCTGGATTATCCCGGAGTGGAGACAAAGGAATTGAGGGTGTTCACCACCCGGCCTGATACTATTTTCGGAGTGACCTTCGCCGTTCTTGCCCCGGAGCATCCCCTAGTGGAGAAACTCACCTCCTCTGAGTGTCGGTCAAGGGTAGAGGAGTACGTTGCCTGGTCGAGACGTCAGTCAGAGGTCGACCGCCTCTCTACAGAGGGGGAAAAGAGCGGCGTGTTCATTGGATCCTACGTTACTAATAAGCTTAATGGGGAGCGCGTTCCCCTTTGGATTGCCGACTATGTTCTCCCCAGCTACGGCACCGGAGCGGTAATGGCCGTACCGGCTCACGATAGCCGTGATTTCTACTTCGCCAAAAGATTTGGCCTACCTATTCGGGTGGTTATCGCCCCACCCGAGTGGTCTGGGGCGGAACTCGAGGAGGCTTACGTCAATCAGGGTACTATGGTTAATTCAGCCCAGTTTGATGGCATGACCAGTGAGGAAGGGTGGCAAGCAATCGCCGACTTTATTGAGAGCCAGGGCTACGGCAGGCGGATGGTAACCTACCGCCTGCGTGACTGGCTTATATCCCGCCAGCGCTACTGGGGAGCACCGATCCCTATTGTCTACTGTGATCGTTGCGGCATCGTTCCTGTGCCGGAGGAAGACCTGCCGGTGCTTCTTCCTCCGGATGCCGAATTCAAACCCACAGGCGAGTCACCCCTTAAGTATTGCGAGTCCTTCGTCAATACGTCCTGCCCCCAGTGCCATGGACCCGCTCGGCGTGAAACGGACACCATGGATACCTTCATGTGCTCCTCCTGGTACTTTCTTCGCTATGCCAGTCCTGACTATGGTCAAGGGCCCTTTGACCCGGAAAAGGTCAAATACTGGCTGCCCGTTGACCAATATACGGGCGGGGCAGAGCACGCTGTAATGCATCTCCTCTACGCCAGATTCTTCATCAAAGCCATTCGAGACCTGGGTCTGGTAGACTTCGATGAGCCCTTTATCCGCCTTTTCAACCAAGGGACCATCATTGCTCAGAGACAAAAGATGAGTAAGTCCCGGGGCAATGTCATTAACCCCGATGAGTACGTAGCCGAACTGGGTGCTGATGTGGTTCGGGCCTACCTGATGTTTATAGGGCCCTGGGAACACGGCGGCGAATGGGACGACAGTGGCATTAACGGCATGAGGCGATGGCTGAATCGGATATGGAGCCTGGTACTTCAGGGAGAGGAGATAATCTTCCCCGAAGAGGCATCCAATCAGGACGCCGAAAAAGAGTTGCGCCATAGGACTCACAGGACTATCAGAAAGGTAACCGAGGACCTGGAAAGGTTCCACTTTAACACTATGCTGGCCTCTCTAATGGAGTTTACCAACTATCTGGCAAAGGTGGCATTGGAAAGGACAGTAAGCGCTTCGGCCTGGCGTGAAGCTGTCGATACCCTTCTCCTTTTGGTGGCGCCTACAGCTCCCCACATAGCGGAGGAGCTATGGACAGGGACAGGACATGCCTACAGTATCCATAACCAGTCCTTCCCCATTTGGGAGGAGAGCCTGGCCGCTGAGGAGCAGGTCACCCTCGTCATCCAGGTCAATGGCAAGCTCAGGGATAGGGTTGCTGTCCCCGCCTCTATTACTGAGTCTGAAGCTCGAGAACTCGCCGTATCGCAACCACGGGTGAAAGCCCACCTGGAGGGAAAGGAGGTGACCAGGTTAATCTACGTGCCACGAAAGTTGGTGAATTTGGTGGTCCGGTGAACAAGGTTTCGATTGATCAACGAGCTTCACCCTCGGATCACCAGCACATTACTTCCGGAGGCTATAATATAAAGGCAGGAGTATCTTGGCCACTGATTAATTGCTAATAAGGAGGGAGTATGGATTACAAGTACATTATCTACGAGGCAAAGGACCATATAGCCACCATTACTCTGAACAAGCCAGAGAAGTTGAACGCTTTTCAGTGGCTGGGACGGGGCGAGGACGCCGCCGAGGTATGGAACGCCTTTCAGCAAGCAGCCGACGACGACGACGTAAAAGCGATAATCATAAAAGGGGCAGGACGTGCCTTCACTGTCGGTCATGACCTCACCAAGGTAGGCTTCCTTTATGGAATGGGTACCGGTGAAAAAGGAGAGCGTCGCCCCAGTCAGAGGATAAGGCTGAAGTACGACAAAATGGGAATGGATGACAACATGATGAACGTCTTCCTCAATCCCAAGATAACTATCGCTCAGCTACACGGCTGGTGTATTGGCGGAGGGATATACTTCCCCCTACTAACCGACCTGGCAGTGGCTGCTGAAGATGCCCAACTCGGCTTGACTGAGCAGAGGTTAGGCTTCGCCGGCAGTGGTGTGCTCGGCATAACCCATTTGATCTACCATGTGGGTATGAAGAGGGCCCTGGAGCTCCTGCTCACCGGCAAAATAATCACCGGTAAGGAAGCAGCAGAAATCGGCTTGGTAAATAAGGCTGTACCACCAGATAAACTGGATGAGGAAACGATGAAGCTGGCCAAGGCAATCACCCTGCTTCCCCGCGATGGCATCGCCATCGGCAAGGCAACCCGTCACGTTATCTACGACCGGCTGGGACTGATCAGCGACTTCATCCCTGCCTATATCTCGCACACCCTGTTCACCAACGTGCGATGGGAGGACGACGAGTACAACTTCTTTAAGGAGAGGCGAGACAAGGGATCAGCCAGGGACGCCTTCAAAGAGAGAGACAAGCGCTACGAGGGGCTGGTATAGAAACGTAGGTAGCGCAAGTCCGTCACCCCGCAGAGCCAAAAAGGGAGACCCCGTAGTCATCTGGGGCTCTCTTTTTTGCCTTCCGTTACTTGACAGGGTCAGGCAAGAGCAAGATAATTGACATGCCAAATTCGGATCGGCTGTGTCTGGGGAGTTAACAAGCTAGTCCCGAAGAGACGCTTGCCTTCCCTGTCATGGATCGTTTTTTGGGGTTGAGGGGCAGTGGAGTATCACGGGCGATTGGCTCAGGGGTGAGAGCGCCTGCTTCACACGCAGGAGGTCAGTGGTTCGATTCCACTATCGCCCACTTTTATACCTACACTCACACCATAACTGGACATTTTGCCCCCTCAAGGACCTCCCCTTACACACGACAGCGTTTTGTTGTTTCGTTCGTAATACATC
>JAUWXW010000209.1 GCA_030616195.1 Chloroflexota bacterium
CAGTATTCCCTCAAGCTCTTTCTCAGCAGCCGCCCGGAAGGCCTGGTTTACTTCTTCAACGGTGACCTCTCTGTCCAGATCGGCAACAAGATCGCAAAGCGATACAGTGGGAACAGGGACTCTATAGGCAAGCCCATGAAGCCTGCCTTGAAGCTCGGGCATAACCTGGGTTACCGCCCTGGCCGCGCCAGTCGTAGTAGGGACGATATTCATTGCTGCCGCTCGGGCCCGGCGGAGGTCGCTATGAAACATGTCAAGTGTTCTCTGGTCATTGGTATAGGCATGGATGGTGGACATCAGCCCTTTAGTCAACCCGAACTTCTGGTGCAGCACCTTGACCACTGGAGCAATACAATTGGTGGTACAGGAGGCGTTGGAAAGGACGCGGTGCTTGGCAGGATCATATTTCTCTTCGTTGACACCCAGGACGATGGTAATATCCTCGCCCTTGGCAGGCGCGGAGATGATTACCTTCTTGACGCCACCTTGAAGATGGGCTGCTGCTTTAGCACCTTCAGTGAATAGCCCGGTAGACTCGATTACAATCTCCACCCCATAGTCACTCCAGGCAATCTTGCCAGGGTCGCGCTCTGCCAGGACCTTTACCACCTTGCCGTCAACAATTAGTGAGTCCTCCCTCGCTTCTACCTTGCCCGGATAGGCGCCGTAGGTGCTATCGTATTTGAGGAGGTGGGCATTAGTCTTGGTATCGGTGAGGTCATTGACAACTGCCACCGCCATTTTTCGAGGATAGTTTTGGGTGATTGCCCTCAGGGCAAGTCTGCCGATCCGTCCAAAGCCATTGATGCCGATTTTAGTAGCCATTTGCATCCCTCCCTCTGCGTTTTGAATATGACGGTAACACCGACTTTGTGGTTGCTATGGCAGCCCTGAACGTATGCGGCGCTTTCCTCAGCAGAAGTTTACTTGTGTCGCCTTTGCCAACGGGTCTTCTTAAGCAGCTTCTTGTGCTTGTGTTTAGCCATTTTCTTCTGCCGCCATTTACGCACAGAGCCCATAAGAGTTGCCTTTCATACAATCACCTACCTTGTTCAGCCGTTGCCGACTGCATCTTAACATATTCAGCAAAGCCTCGACTCTTGTCCCCACGTGCGGGGTTAACACCGAGTCAGCCTTCCTCCTGAGTACACATTGGTAAACGGATTGCCTCCCGCAGTATCATATCACCATTGCCCGGATGACAAAAGGCCTGAACGTAATAAATCGCCCCATCCACATGCTGAGAAGCATCAAGACTGTTGGCGGGGACTCCGCTCGGGTAAACAGGACTGCATCCTGCTGCCAGTAGCATCCCTATAGGAAACGTATCGCTGATGCCAATGGGTTTCATCGACTCCCCGGTACACTGTAGACTACAGTGCCGTCCCCGCTAGATCTCTCCGCCTGGCCTTCGGCACACAGTGGTTCCAGGTGAGCCAGGGCTGACATTACGGCCAGTCGCTTGTCGAGAGCAGGCAGCTCTTCAAAAGACATAGTGACACCATTTATTATCCAGGGGATTTTGAAAGATACCTCGTAGGCTGTCTTGGCCCCTTCTCTCAAAACATTGATAATGGCTGCTTTCCTATCCTCATGGTGGCGATACAATTCCTTGATCCTTTGCTTCAGGCCGGTAAACACGTGCTCATGTGCCGGCAGCACAAGGTCAACCTCTAGTTGTTCCACAACTTGTAGAGAATGAAGATAATCGCCAAGAGGATTCTCCCCTGACTGCGGATGCAAACCGACATTGGGGAATATCGTAGGCAGTAAGTGGTCTCCAGAGAGCAAGACCTTCTGCTTTGGCTCGTAAAGGCAAACATGCCCTGGGGAATGCCCAGGTGTCCAGACAACTTCGAAATTGAAAGAGCCAAGGGGGATCCTCTCGCCTCCGTGGAGAGTTATCTCAGGTGAGATAGGCGAGACATATTTCACTACCTCCAGGGAAGCTTTCTGAAGGCGAGGCAATTCCTCCTGGGGTACACCGTGGAGATGCAGCAAATCGGCTGTCTCAGCCAATAGACTGTCCATGCTGATGTATCTGGAACGGATGAAGTCTCGCTCTATCTGGTGCAGAGCGATCTTTGCTCTAGATAGTTCTTTCAGCTTGCCTGCCAGGCCATAATGGTCAGGATGGAAATGGGTGATTATTATCTGGCTGATATCCTCAAAACCGACGCCGATTTCCCTCAATTGCTCTTCCAGGGCAGCAAAGGTCTGCCTGGTGTTCCAGCCGGTGTCAACCAGAATGCAGCCTTTTTCCCCCTCTATGAGGTAGGCATTGACGTCTGCCAGTTGAGCGCTGGGGACAGGGACAGGCAACTTCAGTTGATGTATACTGGGCACAATCTCCATTACAGATTTCCCCGACTATAGAACGCTTTTTCTCCGGTATAACGAGCCCTTGACCCCAATTCCTCCTCTATCCTCAGAAGGCGGTTGTACTTGCAATTCCGCTCTGAGCGGCATGGAGCCCCCGTCTTGATTTGCCCGGTATTCATGGCCACAGCAAGATCAGCGATAGTGGTGTCTTCGGTCTCACCGGAGCGATGGCTGACCACCGCTGTCCAACCTGCCTTTAGCGCCCTGTTGACAACCTCGATGGTCTCTGTCAACGTGCCTGCCTGGTTGGGCTTAATGAGAATGGAATTGGAAGCTCCGGCAGCAATACCACGCTCCAGGCGTTGAATGTTGGTAGCATAGAGGTCATCCCCCACAAGCTGAACTCTCTGGCCCAGCCTCTCTCGCAGGATTTGCCAACCCTCCCAGTCATCTTCTTCCATGCCATCCTCAATGCTTATAATGGGATAATTTGATACCCATTCGGCATAGTAATCGACCATCTCCTGGCTACTGAGGGCAGCTCCTTCTCTGGCCAGAACGTATTTACCATCTCGGTAAAACGTGCTCGCCGCAGGATCGAGGGCGATGAAACAGTCCCTGCCAGGTGAATAGCCAGCCTTTTCTATGGCAGCCAAAATCAGCTCTACCGCCTCCTCGTTCGACTTCAACGAAGGGGCAAATCCCCCCTCGTCTCCCACATTGGTGTTCAGCCCCTTTTCCCGCAGCACCGACCGCAACGCATGGTAAATCTCGCTACCCGCCCGGCAAGCCTGGGCAAAACTCTTTGCACCAGAGGGAACCACCATAAACTCCTGGAGATCAGTAGAATCCAGGGCATGCTTCCCGCCGTTAAGGATATTCATCATCGGCACGGGCAAGGTACAGGCCCCGACGCCGCCGAGATAACAGTACAGAGGAACACCCGAGAACTTGGCCGCGGCGTGAGCAGCAGCTAGTGATATCCCTAGAATGGCATTGGCTCCTAATCTAGACTTATTAGGAGTACCATCGAGTTCTATCATTCTCTGGTCTATAGCAGCCTGCTCCAGGGCAGACATTCCAATTATGGCCGGGCCGATATGCTCACGTACATTTCCTACTGCTTGAAGCACACCCAGGCCATTGAATCTCCTTTTGTCTCCGTCACGAAGCTCCACCGCTTCGTGGCTGCCCGTACTTGCTCCAGAGGGTACGGAGGCTAGTCCTACAGTGCCATCAGACAAGACTACCTCAACCTCGACGGTGGGATTCCCTCTGGAATCAAGGATTTCTCGCCCCTTAACATTCTCGATGGTTGCCGCTTTTGAGTCCACAGTTCTAGGCCTTTTCCTGTCTTGATTTGGCTGCAGCAATAGCCTTATCGACGGCCTCTTCAGCGTGTCGAGCCAGTATTATGGAGCTATCCGGTTGCTCGTTCTGAGATAAGGACCAGGTGTTTTACCCTATGACAGGGATGTCGT
>JAUWXW010000252.1 GCA_030616195.1 Chloroflexota bacterium
TTTACTCCTGCGGGCCAGGTCTGTGGGCTGATTAAGGAGATGAAGAGTGCCAAGCAGGTCGTGGAGGAGATGGTTGACGAGGCCGTCCGTATTCTGGAGGAGGGCTTTCCGTCCAGGGTCAAGTTTGGGAAATAAGCGAAAATGGGAAGGGAGTTCTGTACCCCTTCCCCTGAGTAGGAGGTGTTTATGGCGATAAACAAGATAGTTGCCAGTGTCGAAGAAGCGGTGGCTGATATTCATGATGGCGCGGTGATACTGGTGGGCGGCTTTGGCAACATAGCCAACACCCCCAGTTGTCTACTGACAGCAGTGTCCAAGCTGCCGGTAAAGAATCTCACCGCTGTATCCAACAGTGGAGGCTTCGGCATAGAGATCTGGGGCGAGCATGACATCGAAGTGCTGCACAGAACGGGCCAGTGTACCAAGCACATCGTATCAGCGCCGGTCAACCCCCTGATAGTCAATACCGTGGAGAAAAGGGTGAGAGCGGGGGAGGTGGAGATTGAAATGGTTCCTCAAGGGACGCTGACAGAGAGAATCAGGGCTGCCAGGGCAGGTCTTGGCGGCATCCTTACGCCCACCGGTGTCGGTATTCCTGAGATCGAGAAAGGGAAGCAGATAATAGAAGTCGATGGCAGGAAATACCTGCTGGAGACTGCCATCAAGGCCGATTTTGCCCTGATTAGGGCCCATAAAGCGGATCGCTGGGGCAACCTGGTATACAGGGGAACCTCGAGGACGTTCAATGCTACCATGGCCGGAGCGGCCAGAGTGACCATTGTTGAGGTGGACGAGGTGGTGGAGCTGGGTGCCTTGGACCCGGAAGCGATCATCACACCAGGTGTCTACGTGAACAGAGTTGTGGTGAGGTCATAGGAGGGACATCATGGCAGATAAGATAAGAATAGATGAACAGACTATGGCCCTTCGCGTGGCCAAGGAGTTTAAGGATGGGGATGTGGTCAACTTAGGCATCGGGGTGCCTACCCTGGCGGCCAACTTCATCCCTGGTGACAGAGAGGTTCTGTTTCATACTGAGAACGGCGCAGTTGGCTTTGGCCGCATATGCACTGCCGGGGAAGGGGACCCGAACCTGGTGAATGCCGGCGGTCAGCCTGTGGAAGTACAGCCTGGCATGGCCATCGTAGAGCACGCTGAGTCCTTCGCTCTTGTCAGGGGAGGATGGCTTGACTACACTGTCCTGGGAGGGCTGCAGGTTTCGGAAAAAGGAGACCTGTCCAACTGGTTGGTTCCCCAGAAGAAGGTGGGGACCATCGGTGGCGCTATGGACCTGGCTTTGGGTGCCAAGAACGTTATCGTGGTCATGCCCCACAACACCAAAGACGGTGGGTACAAGATAGTAAAGGAGTGCAGCTATCCTCTCACCGGGCCTCGATGTGTGAATCTGGTGGTGACGGATATTGCTGTCATAGAGGTGACCGAGAGCGGGCTGGTTCTCAAGGAAGTAGCGCCTGGTTGGACAGCTGAAGAGGTGCAGGCTCTGACCGAGCCGAAGCTCACCATTGCTCCCGACTTGCATGACATCGAACTGGCTTAGTCAGCGACAGGTATCCCTGGGGCAGGCGTGGCTCACCCACGGCGCGCCGCGCCTGCCTGGCAAAGGATAGTTGATTGACTTCGCCCCAACAAAGAGTATTCTTACTGGCCGTCAGTATCGGGTCATCCGGTCCAGGTACGCACTTATCACTGTTATGGTTAGGGGGGTAACTCCATGATTGCGCTTACGGGTGCAACAGGCCACTTGGGAAATGTACTGGTTCGACAGCTCCTGTCCAGAGGCGAAAGGGTACGAGCGGTAATACCTCCTTTTGAAGATACCACTTCACTGGAGGGACTGGAGCTAGACAGGGTTGAAGGCGATGTCCTCAATGTAGACTCTCTGATCCCGGCCTTCGAAAAAGCCGATGTCGTATATCATCTGGCCGCGATACTATACGTTCCGCCAAGGAAGAAAGAACGGCAATACCAGGTCAATGTGAATGGGACGCGCCACGTAGTGGAAGCGTGTCTGAAATGCGGTGTGGGACGCTTGGTCCACACGAGTTCTATGGAGGCTCTAGTGGTACCGCCCCACGGTACCGTTTTCGACGAATCAAGTCCCTTTGACCCCCATAGAGTGTTGGGGAGCTATGCCAGGTCCAAGTCCCTGGCCACCCTGGAGGTACTGTCGGCGGTAAAGCGAGGACTTGATGCGGTGATAGTATGTCCTTCCGGCGTGACAGGGCCTTGCGATTTTAGGCCTTCTCCCATGGGGCAGTGGCTCAAAGACATAGCTAACAACAAGATCAGTGGCAGGACCTATATAGGCGGGGCCTACAATTTTGTCGATGTTCGGGATGTCGCCGCGGGCCAGATTCTCGCCTGCGAGAAGGGACGTACCGGCGAGGCCTACATACTGTCCGGCGAGCGTCTTACTGAGGCGGAAGTGGTTTCGATTGTACAAGAGGTGGCTGGAGTTAGCGGCCGCACCTTCAAGATACCTCCGTGGTTAGCCTGGATAATGGCTGGCGTGGCTTTCGCGTATTCCTATTTGAAAAACACCACACCCAGTATTACCCTGGATTCCGTGCGCATTATTACCAGTAACTCCTATATCAGTCACGAAAAGGCCAGCAGCGAACTGGGCTATTCCCCCCTACCCTTTAGAGAAACCGTTGTTGATACTATCCAGTGGTTTAGAGAGACGGGGAGACTGTAAGCTGTCTGGAGTCAGTTGGTCTACTCCAGTCAGCAACACATGTGGTAGTCGAGGTCGTCCCTGACCTCGACCTGGCAATTACTATCCCGAAGTATGAAGGGACCGCTGCTCCAGAAAAGGTGACTAGCTTGAGAC
>JAUWXW010000011.1 GCA_030616195.1 Chloroflexota bacterium
TCGCCACAGAACTTAAACCCAGGCGGATTTGAGGAACTGCATTGTGGGCAAATCCTTTCCAGTTTTGCTCCACATTCGCCGCAGAACTTAATGCCGTCAGGATTGTCAAACTCGCATTTAGGGCATTTCATCACAGCCCCCTTTTCCCCCATAGAGCGGGATATCCCACATCAACTAGCGTGGATATGCTAAACCCCCGCTCGCTGGCTGTCAAGCTGCAAAGCGCAAATGTGCAGGGCTAAGCCAACCTAGATGGATTCGAACTCGCTCCTTACTAGAACAAGGTAGGAGACTTATCAAAAGTTCTTTGTTTTGGAACAAGTATGTGACGGGACTAGAAGCCCGACGCATTCTATGGGTGTCTACACAAATTGGCTAAATGTGTTTTTTACTAAATAACGTAATTATACGTATAATTACGTCACGCCCTTGACATGACTAGGTATCGTTGGTTTACTATCACTGCCCAGAGTGATGGGATATAATGATTGCCTCTTCGCAAGTTGATATGGTCAATTCCGGGGAAATGACAATCAGCCTCGTGATGCCCACCTAACAGACAATATGTTGAGGAGAGGGGATAAATGACTGTAGCCCAGCAAATAGTTGATTACGCTATCTCCTTGTTTGATGTTGTTGGTATCAATCGGCTGTCCTGCGGTGATAACCTGCTGATTCTAGGGCTTGAGTCAACGCCGGAACGTAACCTTGACGAATTCGGGCTTCTGGATGGTAATTTCCGGATGTATGGCTTTGAGAAGCACGTCGAGCCCAAGCTGGAGTCACTGCTTGATTTCATCCACGGTAAGGGTTTTTCTGCTGAACCAATTGGAAGATTCGGCTACCCAATTATGGGGGAGGTTAACCTAAAAGAGGAAGCGATCCGCGCCGGGTTGGGCAAGCGGGGTAAAAGCACCGTAGTATTGCACCCCAAATATGGCCCCCGGCTTCGCTTTATGGCCGTCAGGTCAGATGCCCCGCTGCAGCCGCTTATGGCTTCAGCCCCGATCGAAGAGGAAAACCCGGTTTGTAGCGAGTGTTCGATATGCATTGATGCCTGCACTGTCAAAGCGCTTGAACCCTACCGCATGCCCGATACCTCACTTTGCCTCTCCAACGTTACAACTCTGAACCAAGAGGGCCGATACGTTCTCTGCGATGAATGCCTCCATCTATGTCCGGTGGCTAAAGAGAGATAAAGCTATGACGAGATAGTCAGGCTAATAGTATTTTCTGTTTGGAGGAGGAATAATGCTTGAAGCAATTACCTTGCCGTTAGGTGCGGAATACCACTTAAGACGTGGCAAAGACCGTATTCGTTATGCAGGCATGCCTTCTGATACTGTCTGCTCCATTGTGCAGAGAAAGGCAAGTGGATACCAAGGATATTCGTGGAATTTGTTTTATCCTGAAAAGAAACGGGATATAACTATAGATGGGGTTAGTATCTTTGTAGAAAATGTCACGCCTGAAGAGATTAGATTTCGAATACAATAGAGAGTTCTCTCGACGCTGAATTCATTTTCAAGTCTTAGCCTATAGTAGACCGAGGGTTCGACAGACCGCCACTGTCTTGACGGCTTAAGTGTGCCCTCTCCAAATCCGCCTAGCTGGGCCATGTCGACTGCGGCACGGCCTATCTTCGGAACAGGCGCTTGACCTTGCCGAACGTGGAGGGTGACCTCAGTTTGGTCAGGAACCTGCCCCATTCGGCTTCTGCTTTCGCCTTGCGATTAAGGTCTTTTATCCGTTGCTCCATTAGCTCCAAGACCCGTCTCTCCTCACCAGCATCCAGCCACCACCCATGCCCATCCTTGCAGCCGTCCAATTCAAGTTTGTATGCTCGATAGTGAAACCGCTGCATTCGCGCACCACATTTGGGGCAAGCCAGTTCGCTCTCAACGGAGCTGAACATCAAACTGCCTTTGAGCTTATCCTTGTCGAGAACTGTGTCCTCTAGCTGGTCTAGCTCACCATAATCTAGCCATTTGCCCCCACAATTGGGGCAATGGTCAACCTCGATGCCTCGATAGTTCTCGACTGCTAGCTCGGAATTACAGCATGGACATTTCATGGTACTCCTCCGTCAAATATTCGTTCTGAGAAAAGCTCGTTATAGCTCCAATAGGTAAGGGTCGCATCCCATGAAAGACACCCTACAGTACTTTCCCTCTGAAGATCCGCCTGCTGGGCTTATCCCTTAAGTGCTATGCTGAATTATTGTGCGAGTAACATACACCAGAGTTTGCTGCTTGTCAACTGGAAGGCATATACCTCCTCAATAGCCTCTCAAGGTGAGGCTTGCCCTTGAATACCTCTGATAATGGGGGTAATTGGGGTTATTACATGATAACAGGTTCTTAACCCGCCTAAAATCGCACTACAGGGCGTTTCAGGGGCATTTTCTCTCACTTTCTAAGGGAGTGGCTTCAGAGGCTTGTCATGTGAGCTTACCACTTCTCCAGCATCAAGGTCGACCACAAGCAGAACCTCCCAGCCACCACGCCGTTCAATATCCTCTCCAAAATAAATTTGCACCCCGGGCAACATCTCTGGTCGTCCCCCTTCGGATACCCAAGTCAGGCACTGGACAGAATACGCTTCTCCAACCCAGCTCTCCTTAAACCTGGCCCTGTACGAGGCGAAGCTCACACTGGAAAGCGCGATTTCGAGGACTTCTGAGGCTTCCTGTACTGTGAGACCCTCCAGCGTGTACGTTTGAGGCCTCTCTTCGCCACCACAGGCCGACGTTGACAGCAGCAGGATGGCGAGAAGCGTCAATATAATGAGTTGCTTAGCTTTCATGTGTCAGCCCGTTGATAGCCTGCCCCAGCAGTATATGTAGAGTTTGCTGCATCGTCAACCTGAGGTGAATTGAAAACGCTAGCCCTGCGGTGGCCTAGCCGAACGAGTGCCCGTGTGGAATGTAATTACAACTTTGGAGAGGGACGTTGTGTTGGTGAGGTAGGGCACCGCCGTCTCGTATTTTGTTGACGTTGCGCCAAGAAGCGCTCAATCAATACCGTGCTCACTGCTCCTATAAGCCCTCCAGCATCGCCATCAGTTCATCCTTACTCATAAAGGCTCCCAGTCTTATGCTCTTGATAACCCCCTGCTCATCGACAAGGAAGGTAGTAGGGAAATATCTGATATTATAGGCGCTGGTCACTGACCTGTTCCTGTCCAAGGCTACAGTGAAGCTTAGGCCTATATCCTCGATATATTGCTTCACCGTGCCACTGCTCTCGCCTATGTCAATAGCAATGAACTTCACCTCTTGCCCCTTTTCCTCGAAAGCGGCTTGAAGGTAGGGCATCTGATGACGGCAGGCACTACACCATGTGGCCCAGAAAGTGAGTAAAACAGGCTGGCCTCTCAGTTCGTCCAGTTTCACTGTCTCTCCGTAAAGAGTGGGGAGTGTGAAATCTGGGGCCCAGGCATCCACTCTTGGCGCTACAGCGGAGGTACCTCCACACCCAGAGGAGAACCAGCTCAACATTGCAAAGACGGCCAGCATACTAAACACTACACATCGCTTCATCTTTCCTCGATTCGCGATAATCCCCCACATTTAGAAGTCAAGATAGAGATCGACAAGGGTATTGGTAAGCATCAGTATCCCAACTGCTATGAGCAGTATCCCGCTCAGAGGGGAGATTATATTAGAGTGGCGCCTGAGCCATTTTATAACTGGAAGCGCCGTTCCTAGTGCCAGCCCGACGGCGATGAATGGGATCCCCAGTCCCAACGAATAGGCCGCAAGCAAGTAAGCCCCTTCCCACGCTGTTTGTGAAGTCGAAGCCATAGTCAGGATACCACCCAATACGGGACCTACGCAAGGCGTCCACCCTAAAGAGAAGGCACCCCCCATCACGACAGAGCGCGAGTATCCAGTCGTCTTGCCAAATGCGCCGCTGAGGCGCATCTCGTAGTTGAGCCACGGTATCCAAGTCGCGGCCAGTAGGAATAACCCAAATAGCACAAGTATAGCGCCCCCTATTGTACGTAGCAAGTCAGTGGGGAAAACTGCTCCTATCAGTCCCACAGACGTCCCCAGAACAATGAAGACCATCGAAAACCCAGCGACAAAGCCACTGGCGTGGAGAAAAATGGGTCGGCGCTTGGCTTGCGGTGATAGCGAGGAGACACCAGCCAAATTGGCCAGATATACTGGCACCAGAGGCAGTACACAAGGGGATAGAAACGATAGCACCCCAGCTCCGAAGGCAACGGGCAAGGAATAATCAGCCACGGGTCTCTTCTTCTCCGCCACCACAGGCGAGCGTTGACACCAGCAAGGTGCTCAGGATAGAGATTACCAGGATTCCTTGGGTTTTCATCACACCTTCTGCCTCCCCCCAATCATTTAGAGCACTCCGTGCTACAGCGGCATTTACATGGTATACAGTCGACCTCCTGTCCCACGCACACTTCCCCCTCTGGATTAGAATTCACCGACCAATCGCAATCCTTATCGGTACTGGGATACTCGGGGAGAAAGTCTGGGACAAGCTTCCCCCACTTAACGTCTCCCGGCTCGCCGGTTTCGGTCGGCCACTCCTCCTTCTCCTCGTAATAAGCGTAGAGGGCTGCTTGAACTGCATCCCGGTCAGCCTCACACTGTGTTGGTGTCGGGGTCGGCGTTGGCGTCGGCGTGGGTGTCACTTCTTCTCCGCCTCCCCCACAAGCGAACGTCGATAGTAGCAAGATGGCGAGAAGCGAGAGCGCAATGACTTGCTTGGCTTTCATATGTCGGCCCCCTGATAGGTCTACCCCAGCAGTATATGTAGAGTTAGCTGCATCCTTCCCTGTATGAGTAGTCTAAGGTGAGCTTGGCTGGGTGTCAAGCTAAGCGAAACGCGACAGTGCCAAGCCTCAGGGTGATATTGACGCACTCCCTATTGTCAAGTAGCATCCGCCAGACAAGCAGCTGGTGTGACCCGTTCCTGACCTGCCTCCCGGAAGTCCGTCCAGGAGATATGGTTCCTTTTTTTGATCCCATTGACAGTGCCCATATTGTGGAGTAGATTTGCTCTAAGGATTTAGAGAGGGAGCAATGGACAAATCAGTAATCATTATCGGGGCCGGCATCGCCGGCTTATCCGCGGGATGCTATGGGAAAGATAATGGCCGAGTACGCTCTCAGATTCTCTGGAATTCAAGAGGTGGAACACGTTTTCTTATATGGTGTCTCTTATGCCGATGACGCAACCCTAAAAAGGTATTTGGAGTTAGCATATCGTTTGGGCAGAGAATTTTAGTGGCAAACGCTGAGGAGGGAGAAAAACAATGAAAAGCAACCTCTTCGTTAGGGATGGCAAGGCATTAGTTAGCAGGGTCAAGTTCAATGGAGATATAAAAGGGTCTGTTGGCCGTGCGGTTGCAGCTATCGGTGGTCTTGGCAGGCTGATAAGGCCTGGCGAGATCATACTAGTGAAACCCAACTTCAACACGGCTGATCCTCTGCCGGCCTCGAGCGACCCCCAGTTTGTGAAAGCAGTCATCGAGCTCCTCTGGGAGCATGGAGCGGGTAGGGTAGTCCTGGGTGAGTCCTCCATGTTTGCTCTGTCAACAAGGGAGGTCATGGAACAGATAGGCATGCTCAAGGTGGCAGAGGAGGCTGGGGCTGAGGTGGTTATCTTCAATGAGGGGGAGTGGGTGGAAGTGAAGGTCGGCGAAAGGTATCTAGAAAGCGTCAGCTTACCCAAAGCTGTTTTTGAGGTTCACAAAATAGTCTATGTGCCCTGTCTCAAGACCCATCGCCTCGCTGACTTCACGGTAAGCCTAAAACTGGCTGTAGGTTTTATGACAGGAGAGGAAAGGATGCAACTACATGCAGACAACTTACAGGAGAAGATTGCTGAGCTAAACACGGTTGTCCATCCCGACCTCATCATTGTCGATGGCCGGCGTTGTTTCATTTCTGGTGGCCCTGACAAGGGGGAGGTGCGTGAGCCCAACGTCATTTTGGCGTCGGGCGACCGCATAGCTGTAGATGTTGAGGGGGTGCGCATCATAAAAAGCTACCCTGGGAACAGCCTTGAGGACGATGTATGGCAATTTCGCCAGATACGCCGGGCTGTAGAGCTTGGCCTAGGGGTTAGTAGCGACCAAGAATACGAGATAATCGAGGACTGACCCTCTTGGAGGCGTGGACGCCGATTGCTCCAACCAGACCCGCTTCACAAACAATCCGACTGATGATAAGCTCCCATCGTGGTCGCCCCAGGCTGCGTATTCGACCCAATGAAAGCAGAAATCCCCCTTGCTTTCAGACTGCCTCGGAGAGGGTTTTTCCTTCTCTGGGGAAACCTAGACTCCCCGGAAGAATGGGAATTCCTTCAGCCGCCCAAATCGACACATGTTCCGAAAGGAAGAACTTTTGATGAGTCTTTTACCCCGTTCTAGTAAGGAGTGAGTTCGCCCCCACTTTAATGGGTTGAGCAACGCGGTCTTCCGCCCCACAGCTTGACAAACACACAACCCAGATGTATTATCCTCGCACAAAAACCGAAGCACTTTCCTAGAATGGTTCTAACCTGGTCCTTCTAAATTGTTCCCTCTTTGAGGGACCTTCGTGCCGGGTCTTTGACCCGCCTCGATTGAGCACCAAAGACGTTCGCTTGCTTCAGAGCTGGAGATAGCGAAACAAGAGCTAGAGACGGCACTGCAGCTAAAAGCAATAGAACTGCCCAGTATAAAGGTCATCAGGGAGCATGTAGACGACTTACGATCACTCCTGGGCTCGGCTCCCATAGTCGAGCAGAAGGTCTTCCTGAAATCATTCATCGACGAAATAAAAATCGGCACGGATGAGGTGACTATCAATTACACCTTACCCATGCCGCCTCACAACTTACTGCATGAAACCGCAGCAGTTCTACCTTTTATACGAAATGGTGGGCCATTCTGTACAAAAGGTAAAACTCCAACCGTCTGCCCGGGCGAAGTATCGGGTGGCATTGGGATAGTGTATTTGACCATTATCTCGGAGTCACACACTTCAATCCCCTGCACGAATGACTTCAGGAAAGCCTTCTGCTCGACTATCCCTGACTCCTCAAGTAAGCGCTTCAGGTCTTCCACATAAGCCCTCACTACGTGAGGGTCAGCAATTTCAATGGTGTGATAGCGCAGCGCGTCCTCAGCCTCAGCCTTCGCCTGCTGGAGCTCCTCCTTCTTTGCAAAGAGGGTCTTGATTCTCGGGGCTAGCTCTCCGCCCTTGAACTGTCCAGTTTCCAGGGCATCGTAGAGCTTTCCCAGCCTGTTATCGACTTCCGCTATGTGAGCCTCAAGAAGCTCAAGCCTCTCCCGTTCATCCTGACATGTCTGGGCTAGCTCCTCATTGGTCAGCCTCACCAACTCCTCCAAGTTCTCCTCGGTCAGGATAAACTTCTTTATCCTGTCGATAACGAACCCCTCGATCTTATCCTTGGGCAAGAGCGGTGTGCGGCAGACTTCGCTTCCTTTCCTGCGAGCGTTGCCACACATGTAGTAAAAGAACTTCCCCGACTTCACGGCGTGGCCTATCATGGCTGTGCCACACTCCTTGCAGCGGACCATACCACTGAGAATGTATTCGCTATGGACCACCCTTGGGTGAGTTACCCTGGGAGCTCGGACCGCCAGCTTCGCCTGGACCTGATCGAAGGTATCTCGGTCAACGATGGCAGGCCAGGCTTCCTCGACACGGATAGGAGGATGGCTATCGCCGGCACTACTTCGCCTTTTCTTCTGCCTATCCCACAAGAGAACTCCCGCGTAGGCCTCGTTGCGGAGAGCTTTGTGCACCGAGGTTTTACCCCAACTCCTGCCTGTCCTGGTGGTCAGCCCGTCACGATTTAGCCCTTTGGCGATCTCTACGAGCCCCTTGCCCGATAGGCACTCTCGAAACATCCTCTCGACTACCAGCGCCGTTACCGGGTCAGGCTCAAGCTTGCTCCTCTGGATGTCTCCGTCTCGAACGCTTACCCTTCTGTAGCCGTAGGGGATGGGGCCGCCAGTATAGAAACCTCTAGAGGCGTTCTCCCGCATCCCCCTGACCACATCCTGCGACAGGTTGTCCGAGTAGAACTCGTCGATGACCTCGATAATGCCTTCAAGCAGCCTCCCCGACGGAGTATCCTCCACGGGCTCATTTATGGAGATGACCTGGATACCCTGCTTCCTGAGCAAGGACTTGTAGATGATAGAGTCCTCCCGGTTCCTGGCAAACCTGGAGAGTTTCCAGACCAGAATAGCCTCGAAGGGCGTGTTCTTTTGCCGGGAGGCGGCAATCATCTGCTTGAAGCCCGGCCTATCGATCGAACGCCCGCTTTCCGCCTCATCAATGTACTCCTTGACAACGATGCAGCCGTTGCGCGAGGCATACTCTCTCAACGCTTTGAGCTGTGCTGAGAGGGAAAGGTCAATGTCCTGCTTTTCGGATGATACTCTGGCGTATAACGCTACCCTCATTGTTTTCCTCCTTCTCGCGTTTTATATACCCAAACGGCGGCAGATTCTGCATTGACCGGTAACTAGTCCCAGCAAGAGTATTTCCTCCACTGCTTTCCTTGCCTTGGCAGTAGATTCCTCGAGTACTTTGTATGTATTTGCGACTCGGACAGCTTCAGCAGATTGCTGCAGTTCCTTCAAGGCGGCCAACAAGTTTCTCTTGCACTCTTCTTCCTTGCCAGGGGCTTTCGCCAATATCGTACCTATGCCATGTTTGACCTCGCCTGTGGTAGTATCTGTGACAATGTTCTCTTCAGGATTTGTCCTGTCGGGGATTCCGAGGACTCGGCGAATAGCTACTTCGAAAAATAGACGACCAGTAGTATAGATATAGACAAACGGAGGGGTAACAGCACCACTGTCGTCAACTACCTTGTAGCCAGTTTTTTCTCCCAGGAGAGACACTGTCTTGCGCTGGAATGCTATCTTCGCATTCAAGTGGGCTGCCAGCGCTTTTTGCAGGTCCGCAAGCACTCTCCATAATGGGTCACGCTTCAAGTGCTCTTGTAACAGAACCCACTCGGCCCTACGCTCGGCACCCAGTGCTACGTCATCCGAAACAACTTCAGCTCCCCCAACCTCTGCCTTCGCAGCCTCGATTGTTGTGAAACTAGATGTCTCCCAGGCCAGTACTGCTGAATCCACGGGAGGAACGCTAAGGTTGGAGAGGATTTCCTCAAGTGTTTCGAGAAGGCCATCCTGGTGCTTGCGCAGAGCTTCTTTCAATAACTCTGTCCTGGCGATCACAGCCTCTCGCTCTCGACGAGCGTGCTCAATGCCTTTCTTCACGGTTCTGACATCACAGTGCGCCTGTTTAGCTATGGAGACTTCAGACTTGCCTTTCTCGTAAAGGTCCAGCCACTTCCTTGTTTCAGCCAAGGGAAACTTCTTAGGCATCTACTAAACCTCCTGTTGTTGGTTTGGTGCATAAGTTACTGCGCATTTTCCCATTATAAAGCAGTATTGCGCAAAAGTCAAGGTTATATTCCTTAGTATGTTGCTTTGCCAAATCCTGAGGGAAGTGATAATGTGGAAAAACACAGGGCATATTTGGTGACAAGCTCATCGGGAACCCGGCGAAGAGGCAAAGGGGAATTGCACGAACCAGAACGCTGTAAGCCAGCATCGACCACCGCAGACCTGCACGAGCAGGGCCTGCGGGTGCTGGCACGCATCATCGCCCGCAGATATATCCGTGATATTGAACCCAAAGGCAAAGTTGTGCGAGAGCCCAAAGGAGAAATGCCACTGAGTGAGCAGGGTGGGGAAAGGTGAGTCTAAACCAACCACAGACTACTCCGAAAAAGAGCCCTGGCCATCAGCCAGGCGATCCGTAGCGATAAATCCAATTTGATAATGTTCATGACGCTAGAGAGGCCAAAATCGTTCATTCCTTGTTCAAATTGTCGTTCAGTGCTTGTTCAAATGTTCGTCCAAATCGCTGTTCAGCGTGTTCAAAAGGACAGTGGTGTGAAGCGCAATATCCCGTACAAGGAGGGTAATGATGCAGAGATTATCCCCAAAGAAACAATTGGCTATCGTCCAACTATACCTGGGTGGTTTCTCATACGGTGAGATCGCCACCCGGTCCGGAGTTAGCAAGGGCACAGTCGCCAATGTCGTTGGTGACCTGAAAGCTGGCCAGATCCTCAAGGCCCAAGGGCCGGTGGAGCAGCTGGAGCTCCTGCGAGAGGTATCTATCGACCTCCGCAGGTGTCAGCTAACCCCGGGACAGGCAGTGGTAGGGCTTACTGCCTTCTCACGCCTCCAGGCCCTGGGAGTAGAGCCTGCCGACATCGAGCCCTGGGCAGCGATGTGCCGGGAGTTGGCTGCAGAGGAGACCGAGGCACAGGGTCTGGTGCGAGCAGCCCTGGCTCTGCAAGAAGTCCGGGAACGCAC
Organism: Chloroflexota bacterium; assembly: GCA_030616195.1. Next base: position 10,396 of record JAUWXW010000011.1, read on the forward strand.
CGGCCTCACCGCCGAAGCCCTGGAGCAGGAAGTGCGCAGGCTGGAGGAAGAGGCGGCTCGCTTGGAACCCCTCGCCCGGGAGTTCAAGGGATGCGAGCAGGAGCTTAAGAAGCTGGAAAAACGGCGGCAGAGCCTCGCCGACGAGGTAGACCAGCTTGAGAAGCGCCACGAGATCCTGAGCCAGAGCGTTACCCACAAGGAAGGGAGGGAATCTGAGCTGTCCCGCCGGGTACACGAACTGGAGAAGAGGGCCCAAACCGCAGATGAACGACTGGCTGCGGCACGCAGGGAACTGGAGGCACTGGCAGGGCTGGGGCTGTCTCTCGATGATCTTCCCGGCTTCGTGGAAAGGCTGAGCGGCGTGGCCCAACGGCACGCGATTGAACCCCGGGACCTGTTGCAGCGGCTTCTACACGATCTAGAGGAGCTAGAGACGGGCCTGGGGTTGGAGTCAAACTTGGAGATAAAGCGACACGAACTGGACAGGGTTGAGCGGGCCATTCCAAAGGCTCAACGGGAGCGCGAGGCGCTCGACTACGCGCTGGAGGAGCTTCGGCAGCAACAGGCAGCGCTGCGCAAGAGTATCGCTGAGGAAGCGTCCCAGGTACGCAAGGAGATGCGGGCCATTGCCAACATTGCCAGAGAAGCTGCCGCTGGGGTAAGGCAGGACTTGCAAAATGGCATCGTAGATTCCCTGCTCGAAGTCCAGAAGCTCAGGAATCAGGCGCTTGAGCTTGGACAGGAGTTGGGTCACTTTGAGGCCGCCATCGAAGCCAATGAGTGGCTCCGGAGCCTGCTGAGCCTGGTCAAAGGCGATGGTGACATTGGTGCCAGCCAGGTCAGGGCTATCGGGCTCTCGGTGCTACGCGGGGTGCAGGGCTGGCTTGAACGGAATGAGAGTGACGTACAACTATCGTATCTTCTCAAAACGCGGCTGGGTGCAGCTATTGAGGGGATGGTGCAGTGGAAAGCATGACTGGGTGTCGCTTCCGTGTGGAGACACTATGCCGCCAAGCCAGAGCGCAAGTAGATGTCCTGCTACCCCTTAACGAGTTCTTTGCCCAAGAGGCTGAGCATCTGCGTCGACATGACCAGGCCCGAAGTCTCGATGCTCTTGGGCGAAAGATAGCGCAGGAGGTGAGCGACATCCAGAGGACGGAGACAGCCGCATCTTACGGGTTCAACCAGGCAGCGCTCATCACCGGGCTGGTGAAGTTTACCCTTGGCAGTCTGGCAGCGGCTGCGGCCAACACCCCCGAGCGCCCACTTTCTGTAGGGATGCGACTGGCCGGGGGTGATTTCGCCAGGACCGCTCCCTTCGGTGAAGTGCGAGTGGCAGTGGGTGCCCGGGGCATTCCCGACGACGTGGAAGTCGCCCCCCTGTCGCGATGGGCCCGGGAGCAAGGCAGGCGCGAATCTGAGGTTGTGGCCCTACTCAAGGCCCGCGGCTATCGCGTGATGAAACCTGAGAGGTTCTTTATTACCCTGAACGAGTTGAAGGGGAAAGTGCTCAAGGGAACCTTGGCCCTGCCCGTGACCTCTTCCAGCCTGGGGAGGCATCGTGAAGGTGTATCTCGAACGCCATGAGGTGAAGCAAATAGAAGAACAGGCCACTTGCCTCCGGGACAGGCTGCTGATCCGCCTCCTTTTCCGCCTGGGCTGCCGGATTAGCGAGGCCATGGCCCTGAGGGTCGAGGACATAGACTTCGAGCGTGGGATGGTGACCATCGAGCACCTGAAAGCGCGAACAAGGTTCTCCTGCTCTCAATGTGGTGGCCGATTGGGCAGAACACATGCCTTCTGCCCAAAGTGTGGCGCAAGGGTGGAGAAGGCACTAACACAAGAGCAGGAGCGCCGCCGAATGAGAACTCTGCCTATTGATGGCGACACCCTGGAGATGCTGAGGGATTACATCCGTCGCGGCGGGCCGGTCACCCGAGGTGGCAAACGCCTCATCTTCGGCGTCAACAGACACCGAGCCTGGCAGGTAGTGAGGGACTGCGCTGAGAGGGCTGGCCTCCCCGATTTGATTAATCCGGAGACTGGCAAGGTGCACGGGGTAAGCCCTCATAGACTGAGGGACGCCTTTGCCGTCCATGCAGTGAAGCTCGACGACTCCGGCGATGGGCTCAGGCTCCTTCAAGAGCACCTGGGCCACGCCAGCTTCAATACCACGGCGAAGTACCGAAAGGTTGCCGGGGAAGAGCATCGGGAGTGGTACGAGAGGCTTTGGGAAAAAGGAGAGGCCAGTGGTTGAACCCTTGAGGCCAACGAGGGGCGGCTTCCTTCGCCCCTTCGGCTGCGGTTGGTTCATCAAGGAGTTCCTGTTGGGGCGCGGCCCTAATAGCTCGCCCAGAATAGACCCGGATGCTGGAGCTCCCCAAGCGGATATCTTATACCACTACAAGACGGCTCTCCTCAAGGCCATTGCTCTGGACAGGGCTACAAGGGAGGAAGAGCGGCAAGCCCGACGTGAGAGGCGTCCCATTCGCCCCGAGGAGATCGAGAGGCTGATTGCAAAACACCTGGCTCGCACCCCCTACAAGACCAGCAGCTGCACCTACCACTCTTTTGTCGTCTACTTTTCCAACCTTCAGAGATTGGGCTGGGTGGAATTTACAGGCAAGGAAGAGCCCTCAGCCTTTCAGGATCATCACCCGCCAGGGCCACCCCGAAGGTATTTCCGCCTCACCGACGCTGGGAGAGCTGCACCTGATGCTGCCTGGGCAAATCCCCTCTTTGCCCTCTACGGTGAGAGTTAAGGGCAGAGGCTACAAGCCTCCCCTGAGGCAAACCCCAGGTTCGATATTTGTTGAAATTCCCCTCTTTTGCTTTTCCATCGGCAAATAACGCTGTCCAAATCGTTAATGAAAATATAGGTTCATTCTTTTAATGAACGAAAGCACATTTTGTGCAATCCTGAAGCTGTCAAATTCAAGCCAAAGGATTGCCGATGGAGCTGACCTATCGAAAGCAAAGGGGCTATCATCATTGGATTTGCCTGGTATGCGGAAAGCGGGAGCGGGAACGGATACCCGACCAGGCTAACCCCGAATACCAGCACAACCCAGGAAACCCTGTCCTGGGGGTTTGCGGGCGGTGCAACGGGGGATCGCCATCGGTGGGGATAAGGCTTGGCAATAGCTCCATTCCCGTTACCAAGAACGGGTTTGACGACGAGCCAGAGCAAAGCCCGAAGCTAGACGGAGAATGGGGGGAATACTGGGAGATAGCCCGAAGGTTTGAGCGTAAGGCCAGGGCTGGAGATTGGGAGGATTTGAGGCATGACATCGTCATTAGGCTCGCCGATGTTGCCAAGGAATACGAAGTGAAGGGGAAGCTCCTTACTCAATGGGGGATGATAAGAGTGGCAGCCTACACCGCCCGCCGATACTGGTATCAGAAAAGCAAATGGGCAAAAGTGGGAAGCCTCAATACCACTGTAGATGGTGAGGACGGTAACGAAACCGAGCTTTGCGAGACTCTAGCCGATGATAAGGCGATTGACCTGGAGGCTTGGGTTGACGCCAAGACTTGGCTGCTGGGTTGTCCCGTAAGGCTAATCCATATTGCCCATAAGAGGGAAAAAGGGATTGCGCTATCGGGATATGATTACCTATATCTACACCGATTTAGAAAACGCCTATTGTGATGATAAGATTTCGCCCCCCTAAATTGCTATAGTAGTGGGAGCGCTTTCGGCGGCTAGCGAAGCGCAGCGCCGAAAGTGTTTACTACCAGGGAGCGGGAGGGGAATTGCCCAACCTTCCCGCTAGCCCAAAGGGGGGAAGTTGGAACAACTGAACATCGAGGGCAAACGCTCAGGCGACGGCTTTGTCTGCCACAGGGAAAGGCTTGTGATTGCGCTTTCGAGAGCGCAAGCGCCCAAGGTTCGGATTAACGATATAGAGCTTGGGCGTAAGGGCTTCCTGGGCTATATCAGGCTTTTGAGCGGGGGAATGGTTAAAATAACCCCCTCAAACGGTGGTGCTAGCGAAGCGCAGGCCACAGGTAAAGGCTTGAGGATAGTCTGCGGAGCTAACACAAGCTACCTTGAGGATGGAGCGTGGGTTACCGAGAAGATGGCGATAGCCGATACCTGTGAGGTTCGGGTATCCCCCAATGTCTCGGTAGTCCCCAATCTTGGCGGGATAGAGCTTGCCGAAGCCCTGGCAAGGGTTATCCCCTTTGCTGCGGGCAAAAAGGATGAGAGACCAGTCCTTCAATGTGTCCACTTTGCCCAAAAAGAGGGGAAGCTAACCCTGGCAAGCGCCGATGGCTATCGCCTTGCCGATGTAGCCCTTGACTTTAAGGATGGGGAGGGGGAAGCCCTTATCCCCGCCGATGAGATTAAGGGGCTTATATCGGCGCTGAAAAAGGCGAAAAGGGTTCGGCTAGCCTTTGAGCCAAACGGTATCGCCGACCACAATAACCTTGTGATTGAAACCGAGGCAATACGCTACAGGTGGGCAAGCGAAGCGGGGAGCTTCCCCGACTATGAGAAGCTAATCCCCGCCGAAGCCCAGACTGAGGCGAGGTTCGACACAAGGGAGCTTATGAGGGCGGGGATGGCGGTTGCCTCTCTTGGTGTAGCGAAGGATGCTACTATCAGGCTCTACATCGAGGACGGCCGAATAAGGCTATCCTCTAGCGATGGAGCGGGGGAGGCTACCATCGAGGCCCAAACCCAGGGCGAAGCCAAGACCGCTATTAGCGCCCGATACCTGGCCCAAGTGCTAAAAGCCCGTGGGGGAATGGCAGAGCTAAAGGTCAATGGCACAAAAGACCCGATACTGTTTACCGTTGACGGTTATCGGCTTGTGCTGATGCCGATGTTCGTTCAGTGGGGGGATGAGACCGAACCGCC
>JAUWXW010000024.1 GCA_030616195.1 Chloroflexota bacterium
GGTGGTTCTCAGGCAGAGAGAGGACCCTTTGCACCTGCTCATCACGAAAGGCGCCGACAGGCACAGAGCCCAGCCCCAGGGCTACAGCCTGCAGGTGGACATTCTGGGCGGCGTGCCCCACCTCTATGTGTACATAGCGCCCCCCCCGCGGTCCGTAACCCCTTCCCGTCCTCTCATAGACAGCGGCAATGACAATGCTAACTGGCGCCTCTTCTATCCACTCTTGATTCAAGCATGCTCGACAAAGCTGAGAGCGCACATCGCCCTCGAGAGTCGGCTCCAGTTCGTGAGATTCCGGCCTATAGTGATAGACGCCTTTACTTGTAACCAGGTAAACCTCCAACGGATACGTCGCTCCAGCCGAAGGGGCAGTACGGCGCCCTCTTTCGACCATGCCTTGGGCTGACCACAGGAGTTGAGAGATTTGCTCCCAACTCAGCTCCTTTGGGGCGAAGCCTCGCTCGGAGCGCCTCTTCTCCAGGGTTTCTTCAATCGAAATCTCTCCCTTTTTCCTCGGAGCGGGAAGCTTCACCAACTATACCTCCTGCTCCAGCCCGGCTAGAAGGCTTTCATCCATGGCATGGCTTTCCTTCTCGGTGGGAAAGGTACCGTTTTGCACCTCGCTGATGTAATCAGCCGTCGCTTTCTTGATGGTGTCGAAAAGCTTGGCATACTGTTTGGCATGCTTGGGAACAAAGTCGGTGAAAAGACCCAGAAGGTCACTGATCACCTGTACCTGCCCATCACACCAAGGCCCAGCCCCGATACCGATGGTAGGAACGCCTGCCTTTTGGGTTATTATTTTGGCCAGAGGAGTGGGGATAGATTCGAGGACAATGGAAAAAACACCTGCTTCTTCCAAGGCCTGGGCATCCTTTATCAAACGGGTGGCCGCCTCAGGGCTCTTACCCTGGACCTTGAAACCACCAAGCTGATGCATAGACTGAGGGGTAAGCCCGATGTGCCCCATGACCGGTATCCCGCATTCCACTACCCGGTGCACCGCCTCAGCCATTGGCTCACCACCTTCCAGCTTCACCGCTTGGGCTCCACCCTCCTGCAGAAAGCGACCGGCGTTGTAAAGGGCATCGCTAATCTTAGCATGATAGGTCATAAACGGCATATCTCCCACAACCAAAGCCCTCTTCGTACCTTTAACCACCGCCCTGGTGTGATGGAGCATCTCCTCCATAGTTACCGGTATAGTAGACTCATAGCCTAGCACCACCATCCCCAGACTGTCCCCTACCAGAATGACGGGCACGCCAACCTCATCAATGAGCCTGGCAGTGGCATAATCGTAGGCAGTGAGCATAGGTATCTTCTCGCCCTTTTGTTTCATTTCCTTGATTTGACCGATGGTAACTCGCATTTCCCCTCCTTAACGACTTGGGATCCTGATACATTTTGTGGCATAAGGTTTGGGTCAGCTCACTTGCGACGCCTGAGTCGACCGCATCACGTCGTTGAGCCTTTCGTCAAAGGAAATATTCGAGCTTAGAGGGCTTTCAGAGATTCAGTAAGGTCATCCACCCATCCACCCCCTCTACTCTGGCGAATGATGGCATTATTGGCATCAACATAGACGAGTTTGGGCTGATGAAGCCGTGCCTCTTCATCGCTGACAGTGCAATAGGAAAGAATAAGTACAATGTCACCCTTCCAGGCCAGCCTGGCCGCGGCTCCGTTGAGACCGATCACTCCAGAACCGGCCTCCCCCTCGATAGCGTAGGTCTGGAATCGAGCCCCATTGTTAATGTCCAATACATGAACCATCTCGTAGGGAAGAATATCGGCTGCTTGCATCAGCTGCTTGTCAATAGTAATGCTACCCTCATAATCGATATTGGCTGCGGTAACCCTAGCTCGATGGATCTTGCCTTTCAGCATTGTCCTCATGGCTTCGACTCACCTCCAAATCAATCAGTCTTGGTCAAAAGCTCCAACAACTCCTCTGCCCTCGGGTCATCAATCCTCCCCTTGGCTAAAGCGATGGGAACGGTCTGCCGTCCCAGCTCCCGATAGGCAGTGAGCAATCCTGGAGCTTTGGCTTCCAGAGCAGTGAGATGCTTTCGTATTGTTCCCAGGTCCCCCCGCGCAATAGGCCCGGTGAGGCAATTGGGTAATCCGACATTACCCAAATTGTTAACCGTGCCTTGCAGCAGAGGAAGCAAAGCCTGGGTAGCTTCTTTGGTAGAGACTCCGAAGGTCTGCCACAGGTCGGTAGCCAGCTTGACCAGGGTCACCAAATAATTGCATGCCATTACCGCCGCGGCATGATAAAGAACCTTGTCACCGGGTCTGAGCTCTAGCCACCACCCCTGGAGGGCATTGACAATGTCCTTAAGGGTGCCCAGTAATGGCTCCTCAGCTTCCAAAGCGAAGCTGGAGCCGGGGATGTTCTCTATGGCATGGTCCACACTGGCAAGGGTCTGTAGGGGGTGAAAGGCACCGGCTTGGGCTCCAGCTTTGGTGGCGGGTTCGAGAATGTCCAGGGATTCTGCCCCGCTGCAGTGAATCACGCTCTGCCCTGGGTGCCATGTTATTTGTGCAGCAACCCCAGCAATAGCATCATCAGGGGTAGTAACAAAGACCATCTCTGCCACGTCGGCTACAGCCTGACCACTGTGGTGGACCTGGCAGCCGTCAACCATACCAGCCAGCCTTTCGGCTGAGGCACGAGTACGACTGGCAACAGCTATCACCGGGTAGCCTTTCTCCCTGAGCCTTACTGCTAAGGCCGTTCCCACAGTTCCAGCGCCAATGAAGCCTATGTTCTGCATAGCATTACATCAAACCGACAAAAAAATGCCTTCTCGGCAACGCCGAGAAGGCATTCAACACTACCCTGTCTTACCGTGTTAACAGTCCGTCTCGGTCGTTACCGATCCAAGCGAGCCAATCTGTTTTTCAGGTTCACAGGCTCACCGCCTTGCGGTCGGTGGCAACTAAAACCATGCTAACAGGCATTTGTCCCTTTGTCAAGCGGACGTTGGGGACACTGGTAGGGTGGGTTCAAGTCCTCCTTGGTTATTGCGAGCGGAGCGAACGGGCGGTGCAGCGAGGTTCCCCACCTCGCCACGGCGAGTCGGCCACCAGGGTCGCCTAAGGCGACACCGACCTCAGAATGACACGAAGCGAAGGGCTCCTCGCAATGACGTGGAAACTTGTGCACTTGCAACACGCACTGTAGCGCGACGCTTTAGAGGGCATCCAAGAACCAGCCTTGTAGGCCGGGGCTCTGCTCTACGGGGGTTTTCTGACGATCTTTTCGGACGGGCCCTTAAACCTGGCTTTTCGCCGCTTCGTTCAGCTTCTTCATCAGGCGTGACTTACGCCGAGCAGCCTTGTTGGGATGAATAACACCCTTTTGGGCTGCTCTATCCAAGACGCTAACCGCCGCCACCACCGCCTCCCCGGCCGCTTCCATCTCTCCCTCACTGATGGTTTCCTCTGCCTTAGCTGAGCTTGTCTTGACCAACTTACGTACAGACTTATTCCGTAACTGCCTTTTGGCTGCCTTGTCTATTTTGGGCAATTCACCTCCTTGCTTTCTCAACAGGTTTTGATTTCGATCTTTTCGGCGATTACAGATAGCCTATACAACGACTTCCGGTGTGTCAATGTTTTGGCAATCACTGTCAGTCGCCCGCCAAATCCGACAAGTTGTGTAGTTGACTTCTTAGAACAGTCCCACCTTTCAGGACTAACCGGCCTCTGTAGCTCGCATGGCGCTGATCACCCCATTGATTCCCTCGATTCTAGATAGTAGCCTCGATAGCTGAGTGATGCTTCTTATCTCAAGGGCAAGAAATATCGAGGTGGAGTTATCTTCGCGCTGAGCGGAGCTTACCGAGCCTATATTTACTCTCTCGTCAGCCACCAAAGTGCTAATATCCCGCAGTAGTCCCAGCCTGTCCCAGGCGTCTATGCGAACAACCACAGGATAAAGCTGGTCCACCCTGCCCCAATCAACTGAGACCAATCTCTCCCTCTCTTTGGCGCGAGCTATGTTAGGGCAATCTTGGCGGTGAACAGTCACGCCTCTACTACGAGTGATATAGCCAATAATCTTGTCTCCAGGCAAGGGGTGGCAACACTGCGCTAGCTGGGTGAGGAGGTCGCCTGTCCCCAGCACCCGGATGGGCACAGACACTGAGGGCGTGGCCGGAATAGCCGCCGTTATCCTCGGTTGCTCCTCCTGCGTTGCCATTTTCATGACAATCTGATTGGCGCTGATCTCTCCGCAGCCGATAGCGGCGTGAAAGTCGTCAAGACTTCCATACTTGAACAAAAGGGCAATATCCTCGCGGTTGCCGAGGCTGACTCCGAGCCGCCGTAGCTCCTTATCCAGAATCTCTTTGCCTTTCTCGATGTTTTCTGATCTGGCCTGCTTCCTGAACCACTGCCGAACCCGTTCTCGGGAATGAGAGGTGTTGACATACCCCAAATTGGGATTAAGCCAGTCTCTGCTGGGCCCCTTATCCTTCTTGCCAACAACAACCTCCACTGTGTCACCATTGCGGAGTCGATAGGTGAGAGGCACAAGCTTACCATTGACCTTGGCTCCAATGCAGCGGTGGCCTAAATCGGTATGTATGTGATAGGCGAAGTCAACCACTGTAGAACCAGTCGGCAAATCCCTTATCTCTCCCTTCGGTGTATAGACAAAGACCTGGTCCCGGAAAATATCTGTCTTGACCGACTCAAGAAACTGGCGAGTGCCACTGATTTCCCTGTGCCAGTCAAGAAGCTGGCGTAACCCGGAGATCCTCTGCTCAAACAGGTCCCGTTTCACCCCTTCTTTGTAGCACCAGTGGGCAGCGATGCCATATTCAGAGGTATCGTGCATCTCATGAGTCCGAACCTGTATTTCAATCGGAGTGCCAAAACACATCACCGAAGTATGAAGTGACCGGTAGCCGTTTCGTTTTGGGCTAGCGATGTAGTCATTGAATTCACCACTCAGGGGATGCCATAAGCTGTGAACAATGCCTAAAGCATGGTAGCAATGCTCAACCTTATCCACGATGACCCGTATGGCAAGAACGTCGTGTATGTCGCTCAGGTCCTTTCCTTGCCCAGCATACTTTTGCATCTTTCGGTAGAGGCTATAGATATTCTTCGATCTTCCAGAGACCTTGGCTCTTGTTATTCCTGCTTTTTCCAGTTCCTGCTCCAATACTTCCACAACCCGGGTTATTATTTTCTCGTGCTCCGTCTCCTGTTTCGCCAGCAATTGTCTTGTATGACGATACTTTAGGGGCTCTAAGTACAAGAAAGACAGGTCTTCCAGTTGCGATCTCAACTTCACAATGCCTAAACGGTGAGCTAGAGGAGCATAGACCTCCAACGTTTCTTTGGCAATTGCGCGCCGTTTGGCCGGAGGTAAGGCCTCCAGAGTACGCATATTATGCAGCCGGTCAGCCAGCTTGATGAATACCACCCTCAGGTCCTCTGCCATAGCCACCAGCATTTTCCTCAGGCTTTCAGCCTGTAAGTCCTCTCCGCTCGGTTTCTCTGTCACCTGCCAAGATACATAGCTCAGCTTGGTTACTCCATCTACTAGTTTGCTTATTTCCGGTCCAAAGACTTCCTCAATTTGCGATAGAGGTACGGCGCAGTCCTCGGGAACGTCGTGAAGGAGAGCGGCTGCCAGGGAGTCGGCATCCATCCTGAGGTCAGTCAGGATAGAGGCAGCCTCAAGGGGATGCTGCAAATACGGCTCTCCGGATTGCCGCATCTGCCCCTTATGCGCCTCGAGGGCAAACTGGTAAGCCTCTTCCACCAGGGCCAATCTATCCCCGGCCAAATAGCCGCCTGCTTTCTCTAGAAGTTCGCCAATCTCCATCTCAACTTCGAGTATATCTGTGGTGTTTTCTTGAGTCAAGTTGAACCACGCTTGACCGAGCCAAGTCGCCAAGGGTATGATCAAAGGCGATGCAGCGCTTACGTCTTAGGTTCTCTCGTGGCGACGAAGTCAAGTACATCTCTCATCTTGACCTGATGAGGCTTTGGAGCAGGGCACTGCGCCGAGCAGGAATACGCCTGGCCTACTCTGAGGGCTTTAGTCCCCACCCAAAGATGTCCCTGGCTGCTCCTCTCCCTACAGGTGTGACCAGCGAAGCTGAGCTTATGGACATCAGCCTGCAGAAAATGGTCTCTCCTCACTTCCTTATTCGAACGGTAGCACAGCAATTGCCCAAAGGTATCGACATACTTGAGGTACAAGAGATACCGTTGACCAGTCCCTCGCTTCAGTCGCAGCTACGCTATGCTGAATACCGTGTTGTAGTCACAGCAAGCCAGAGTGAGGAGGAAATGCACGCAGCAATCAATTGGTTGCTCCAGGCAAAATCCCTACCCTGGCAGCATATGAGGGATACCGGACCACGCCACTATGATTTGCGGGCCTTAATTGACCAAATTCGGCTGGTAAGTCGGCACGATTCTACTTTTACTTTGGGGATGCGGCTCCGCTGTGATTCCCAGGGCACAGGCAGACCAGAGCAGGTCACCGCGGCCCTCGGCCTTACGGAGTATCCCAGCTCGATCCACCGCACCAAGCTGATCATGGCAGGGAAATAGCATGAGGTTCATCTTGGTACGGCATGGCCAGACGGCTATCCTAGTCCATACGCGCCGCAAGCCTGGCCCACTCCCACGTGTGGTCGTACAGGTGCAAACCGCTGCTGAGGCAAATCAACTCCCCATCATCCACCCCGATCTCACCCGCCATATGCTCTTTCATAAGCTGTAGCGCCGCAAGATTGGAGGGAAAGCCTCCCCACAAATCCCACGACCTGAAGTAGACTACAAAATGTAACTGACCATACCGGACTCTGGTGTGTATACCTCTCAGGCACGGTGGGTCCGATAGATGGATAGACTCTCGATTACCCACTGCCATGTACGCCTGATTGGTGTTGTAGCCATCTTCCTTGTACATCCGGATGATCTCGGGAAACTGCGGTTCGAGGTCCTCTCCATAGGTATACTCCTCATTTTCTGCTTTGAACGAAGTCATAAGGTAGGGTAGATAGGACTCGACGTATTCTATGGTCGTCGGAGGAGAAATACCCTGTGGTACGTCGGGCACCAGCGGTCTTATACCCGGCTGCCTGATCTGCACCACAGCCAGGTCAAGCTCCTTCCGCCTCTGCCCCTGAAAACTGCCTCGATCTATCGTGTATTCATACCCTTCTTCCAGGACACGACGCAGACAAAGAAACCACGCTTCGGGAATATCTCTAGCCTCTATTGTCCGTACTTGCATCAAACTCTCCTCAGAGAGGCTCTAAGTTCAACACTAGGACCCGGTGGATCCAAAACCTGACGGGCCTCGTGACGTCTCTTCAAGGTGCGGCAGAATGCTAACTTCGACATCCACCACCGGTATTATCACTAGCTGGGCGATACGGTCTCCCTGGCCGATTTTGTAGGGCTGTGAACTCAAGTTCTTCAACTCCACCATAAGCTCTCCCCGGTAATCACTGTCAATCCACCCTGCTCCCACTTCTATGTTCGACTTGACTGACAGCCCGGATCGGGATGCTACCCTGCCAACTGTGCCCGGCGGTAATTCGACTATCAGACCTGTAGGCACAAGGGCCCTGCCAACTTCAGCACGTCCATCAGGCTCACAACGGCTGGGTGGTATTTCTACGTTCTCTGCTGCGTGGAGGTCAAAGCCAGCACTTCCCGCAGTCGTCCTTCTCGGCGGTTGCGCCGCCGGATGAATCAGTTTAACTCCTAGCGTAAGCATGCCAATCGCCCTGAAAGGAATAAGCTCGCCTAGAAATGCGCCGGAAAAAGGAACAAACGCTAAGCTGAGCTGCCCGTTGACTCAATGGTGAGTAGATTATAGCCGACCCGTGAGGCTCCATCAAGGTGGTGAATAGCAGGTTGATTAAGAACGCAGTTGCCCAATGGTGGGCCCCTCAGATTTCTTTGTAGCGCCTTCAGCCACCAGAATGGTTCCGATTAGCAGAAAGGAGATAAGTATGTTGATGATTGTATCACTCATTTATTTGCCCCTCAGTCGTGCGCCTCCCGTTTACATCGACTTCCTATACCTGAGGGAAACGAACGTAGCAATCTCTAGGTTGCCCTCACTTTCTTCCTTTTACGCCAAGTGGCTGTAGTCATCCCTCCCAAAACCACCGCAACCCCCAGCAGGCCATACTCCAGAGGACGCACCCAACCGGCCTCCTCTTCACCCAGCGTCCCCTCTCCGGTTGCTGCAGTTGATGGTTCGCTGCCTGGACCCTTCTCTTCAGGTGCTCGTTCATCAGAGTATGTTCGTCCTTCCTCCACTGAGGTGGGGCCTGTCTCAAAAACGTTGACCGCATCGAGGGCAAATACCAGCACCAGGAACGCCGCCACTACAGCAGTAGCCGTGCGTAGTACCGGGAACGGGGACCAGCGCGGCAGCGGCTTTACCTCAGTGACAACAAAGCTTCGGGCGGGTGATACCTGCGGCACCCGATGCAGCAACCGCACCGTTCCCCGCAGCGAATCAAGTTCCTGCCGGCATCCCTGGCATGCTTTGAGATGCTTCTCTACCCCTTCCTGCTCCTGGAGGCCAAGCTGCTGGTCTATGTAGGCAGAAAGCAACCCCCTTGTCTGACTACACTTATCTTTCCTGAATCTCATCGACAATAACCGCCACATTATTCCATCCTCACTTATTAAGACGAGATTTAGGGGGAAAAGGTTCCCCTCTGCACCAAATAGTCGCGCAGTCGAGCCCTCCCCCGGCTGAGCCGCGACCGCACCGTGCCCAGAGAGCAGCCCATAACCCGGGCCATCTCCTCATAGCTCAAGCCCTGTATGTCAGAAAGAACAACTGCCAACCGTTGCTCCGAGGGAAGACTGGCCAAACCCTTCTGGATTTGCTCTCCCATCTCCCGACGCAGGACATAATCCTCAGGTGATTCCGTAGAAGGCAATCCCTCGAGCTCGAGTGGCAATGCTTCCAGTGAACTTGTAGGATGGCGCTTGAGCTTGCGAAGCTGGTCGTAGCAGGTATTGGCAGTAATGCGCAACAACCAGGCCCTAAAGTTGCCTCCCCTGAAGCGGCCAACGTTTCTCCAGGCCGACAAAAAAGCGTCTTGAGAGGCGTCTTCGGCTCCCTGACGATCGCCCAACATCCGCAGAGCCAGGTTGTACACCACTCTCTGATAGCTCTCCACCAGCATGTTGAAGCTATCCAGGTCACCCTCTTTGCTGCGTCGGACAAGCTCGGAATCGTCCATTTTTATCCCCTGGCAGGCGCGGCAAACAATCTTATCAAGCCACTAACTTCGTGTCGTCCCGCTTCAGACGAGCATACAGAGACATGTATCCTGGCAGACATTTGACACCGGTTACCAAGTATCTCACCAAATTTGGGCTAGAACAACAAAAGTAAATAGATTATAATCGATTGTTGGCTGGCAGAGTAGAAAGGATGAAAGTCAGTAAACGCGAGATCATAGGAGTCATACTCGTAATCCTGATTATCTTTGCTGGAGCCCAGTTCTCTTTCCAGAGCTTCAGAGTGCAGGGCGCGAGTATGGAGCCCAGCTTCCACAACAAGCAGTACCTGCTAATAGACAAACTAAAATATCGCTTCGGCTCTCCAGGAAGAGGTGACGTAGTCGTATTCCGTAATCCCCAGTACGCAGGCGAACTTTACATCAAAAGGGTGGTCGGCTTGCCCGGAGAGAAGGTAGAGATTAAGAAAGGCAACCTCTATATAAATGGCATTGAACTGAACGAGGACCCCGACTTCGCTTCGATCCCAAATTTAGACGATTACTCGGTGACCGTCCCAGCGGACCAGTACTTTGTTTTGGGAGACAACCGCGGCAACAGCAGTGGCTCGCATATCTTTGGCCCGGTTCCAGAAGAGAATATAGTGGGCAGGGTGTGGCTATGCTACTGGCCACCATCAGAATGGGGACTATCGCCTAGGTATTCGGTGGATCTGGAGGAAATAATCACAGTATCCATCGGCTCACTCTAAAGGGGCACAGTGGTCACAGAGGTAGAAGAGATCTTCCGAATCACGGGTGCCATGATGGAAGGGCATTTCCTGCTCACCTCAGGGTTACACTCCTCCGTCTATTGGGAGAAGTTTCGGGTGCTGCAATACCCCCAATACACAGAGCGCCTTTGCCAGTTGATTGCCAGACGCTTCCAGGATCAAGCGGTGCAACTGGTGGCTGGACCAACTACTGGAGGTGTTCTTCTGGCTTACGAGGTGGCGAGGCAGCTCGGCGCCCGCAGCATTTACGCTGAAAGACAGGGCGAAACCCGGGTCTTCCGACGCGGATTCAGCATTTCCCCAGGTGAAAGAATCTTGGTGGTAGACGATGTCCTCACTACAGGAGGCTCCATCCGCGAAGTAGTAAATGAGGTAAGGAGAAGAGGTGGAAGCGTGATAGGAATCGGAGTGCTAGTAGACCGAAGCCAGGAAGGAGTTGACTTTGGGGCTCCCCTTTTTAGCTGTTATCAAACCTCCGCACCCAACTACAAGCCGGAAGATTGTCCCTTGTGCGCATCTCAAGTGCCCCTGGTGAAACCGGGAAGAGGGGAAAACTAGCTTCCTAGATATCCTTGCTCAGCGTAGCCAGGAACTCGGCGTTGGTTCGAGTCTTTGCCAAGCGTTCAAGAACCAATTGAGTAGCTTCTGTGGGATTGGCTGCACCGTTAGAAACCATGCCTATCATGCGCCTCAACAGCCACACCTGCTTCAAACTAGACTCGTCCATAAGCAATTCCTCACGCCTGGTGCTGCTGCGCTGGATATCAATGGCTGGGAACACACGCCGCTCTGACAGCCGGCGATCAAGATGTAGCTCCATGTTTCCGGTGCCCTTAAACTCCTCGTAAATCACATCATCCATGCGGCTACCTGTGTCCACAAGGCAAGTAGCCAAAATGGTAAGACTGCCTCCCTCTTCAATATTCCTGGCCGCACCAAAGAAATGCTTGGGATGGTACAAAGCAACCGGATCGATACCACCGGAGAGAGTCCTTCCACTCGAGGGTGCGCCCAAGTTGTAGGCCCTGGTAAGGCGAGTTATACCATCAAGCAGGATAACCACGTCCCTTTTCCCCTCGACCAGGCGCTTGGCTCGCTCCAGGGCTAATTCAGCAACACGGGTCTGGTTCTCCACCATTTCATCGAAGGTGGCGGCGATCACCTCACCGTTGACGGAACGCTTCATATCGGTAACCTCTTCCGGCCGCTCACCAATGAGGCAAACCATGACATGGATGTCATCATAGTTACTATTAATGGCATTGGCAATTTGCTTCAGGAGTATTGTCTTCCCT
>JAUWXW010000010.1 GCA_030616195.1 Chloroflexota bacterium
CGAGGCTTCGTGACGGTACTCCTCCCCACGGTCTACCTTCCAAGCTCCATCCCAGATAAGCCATCGGGTGGCCCGCATCTCGACGTCGGAATCAGCCAGCATCCACTGAATGGCCTGCTTGCGGCTGAGGGGTTCACCAAAGACCACCCTCTGCTTGGCGTACTCTATTGCCATTCGTTGTGCAGCTACCGCGACACCCAGATTGGCCGCCGAATAGGTGAGCCTGCCCTTGCCCAGGAACCTGGCTGCCAGTTCGAAGCCCTCACCTACCTGGCCCAGCAGATTGCTTGACGGCACCCTGCAATCCTCAAATGTCATCTCACAGGGATACCACGGCCTTATCACAGGGACGAGCCTGGTGCTGAAACCGGGCATCCCTTTCTCCACGATGAAGCAGGTTAGGCCAGCTTTCCCCTTTTCAGGTGGGGCGGTGCGGGCGAAAACTACACCCCAGGCTGCCGTGTTTGCCCCGGTGATGAAGATTTTCGAGCCATTGATAACCCAGTCATCACCATCTCTTACGGCTCTTGTTTGGACAGCCCGAGCAGGATCGGAACCACCGCTGGGCTCAGTCAGGGCAAAGAAGGTCATGCTTCCTTCCCGAATCGTGGGTATGGCGTATTTCTCAATCTGTTCCTTAGTCCCCTGATATATGATAGGAGGAATGGGCGGAATGGAAGGCCCAAAGACGTTATACCCGGGTCCATAGAGCCCGTTCCGGTGTTGCGACATCTCCTCGCCTACCACAGTCATGGCAAAGCAACCCAATCCGCCGCCGCCGTACTCCGCAGGCTCCCCCAGGCACCACATCCCCGCTTCCTTCGCCTTCTTGGAAAGCCTATCATAGTCCTCTTGCGGCAACTCGATGGCCTCAGGGTCTAGTTGCCGTTCCAGGGGCACAATGTCCTCTGCGATAAACTTTCTCACCGCTATCTGAAGCATCTTCAATTCTTCCGGTAACTGGTAACCCGAGACATCCATGATACACCCGCCTTTCCAGCTATATGTAGGCTCTTGAATAGTTGCGCATAATCCAGACAAGGACTAAATCCAGATGGCCAAAAACAACATGATCCCCTGGCTCAATCGCCTTTCAGGGAGTATGGTAGCATGCGCCATTTCGCAGCGTCAACGAACAGAGCTCTTGACAGGATTGAAGGGACTCGGTATAAGAAACCTACAGACCACATAGATGGTTGGTTGCGGCAGCCCTTGTATTCAGCAGAGGTTGACATGGGGATGCCACAGTCATGCAGAGCTAAATATGCCTGATGGAGGTGCAGACAATGGTTAAGCAGGTTGGCGTACCTGAGAGATGGGACATGGAGGTTGATCTGGTATGCGCCGGTTCAAGCAGTGGCGGACTC
The DNA here is from genome assembly GCA_030616195.1 of Chloroflexota bacterium. Next base: position 1,368 of record JAUWXW010000010.1, read on the forward strand.
ACCGCCGCCATCGTAGGCCACGATCTGGGCCTGAGTACCGTGGTACTGGAAAAGGCGGATACCCTGGGCGGAGGCACCGCTTACTCGGCAGGCGCCATCTGGATACCCTACAATCACCATATGCTGGACATGGGCCTTGAGGATTCCCGGGAGGAAGCTCTGACGTTTATACGCCGTCTCAGCTCGGGACGTCACGAAGAGGAGATGTCAGCCGCCTATTTGGACAATGGCCCGGAGATGGTGCGATATGTGGAGGAACATACTCCACTGAAGATGGTGGTTGACCATTTCCCTGGCTACTACGCCGATCTCCCTGGCGGGAAGCGCGATGGTCGCCGGTTGTGGCCAGACCGGGAGCTCATGCACCAGATGCTGCCGGAGGCGGAGAAGAAGCATCCTCTGCTCAGCAAGGTGCGGCATGATCCTGTTCCGTATCTTTCAGGCAGACGTCATCCCTGGGTCGAGGGGCGGGCTCTTATCGGCTGTCTGGTCCTGGCCTGCCTTGATCGGGGTATCAGCGTGCTCACCGGTACTCGTGCCAGGCAGTTGATAGTCCAGGACGGTAGGGTCATAGGTCTACGCGCCGAGCGCCAGGGCAGGGACTTCTTCGTCAAGGGGGAAAGGGGGGTCCTGCTGGCTACCGGCGGCTTCGAGTGGAACGAGGAGATGTGCAAGAGATTCATAAATCAGCCCTCTTTTCACGGCTGCACGGCGCCCTCCAATGAGGGGGATGGTCATATAATGGGAATGGAGATCGGTGCGGCAGTGGCTCTCATGGACCATTCCATATTTCAGACCACTATCCGCATTCCTGGCGAGGAGGTCGATGGCAAGCCGTATTACCGCCTTATCATCTTTGGCTGTCCGGGCAACATCTTTGTAAACCGCCATGGCAGGCGCTGCTGTGATGAGTCGCACTATCCAGACCTGGGCTGGGCATTCCTGGCCTATGACAAAGTCAAGGCAGAGTTAGTCAATCCGCCAATTTTCTGGATATGCGATCAATCCTTCAGGGACCGTCTTCCGGTAGCTAACCTTCGCCGGGGCACGGAGATGGCTGACTGGCTGCATCGAGCTGATACCCTGCCGGAGCTGGCGGAGCAACTGGGCCTCCCGGCCAACAACCTGGTGGAGACGGTGGAGCGGTTCAACACCTTCGCCCGGGAGGGACGCGACCCCGACTTTCACCGTGGGGAGAGCGTCCTCGGCCTGTGGTGGGGCAGTAGCTTGTTCCCCGACCATAAGCCCAATCCCGCCCTGGGTCCCCTGGAGAAGCCGCCCTTTTATGGAGTGCAGCTCCACCCGGGTACCATGGGTAATCTGGGAGGACTGGTAACCAACGCCAGCGCTCAGGTGATAGACGTTCAGGGGGAGGTTATACCAGGCCTTTACTGCACCAGCAACACGGCAGCTCTGTTATCCCACGGCTTCGGCTATGATAGCGGCGTGGCTCAGGGCAGGAGCATGGTTTTTGGCTATATTGCTGCTCGACATGTGGCACGTGGCAGGAAATAGCTACCGTTGCAGTGTCCAGACAACAATGTGGGAGCAGCATTACCTTAGCAACTCCACCTTGATGGGGTGCCGTTATTTTCTTCTGCGCCGGTTAACCCTTGTCACCAGGTAGTAGCCACCTCCCCAGCACAGCCCAATCACCGCCCAACCAATAAGTAATTCACCCGGTGAGGTTTTCGCCTGCACGCGGCTACAGACACAGTCAAACCCGCCTCCGTCCTCGTCCTCGGCCTTTTCTTTGACCATGATAATTCCGCTCTTAACCCGAATATCCTCGCCACCGGGTCCGGTCACCCTAAGAGAAACGGTGTAGTTTCCCGCGAATTCGTAGGTGTGAGAGGGGTTTTGCTCCGTGCTGTCCACTCTTCCATCACTATCGAAGTCCCACTCCCAATCCGTGATGCCACCTGTGGATTGGTCGGTGAACCGAACCGTGAGAGGGGCAGTGCCAGAGGTTGGGCTGGCGCTGAAGTCAGCCGCCGGGGCTTCGGGCACAAGATCCGATAAGACCTCGACCCCTCTTGCCACAAGTTCCGGGATGTAAACATCTACCGAGGTAGTGCTCAACGGATTGTTTCTCAAATCTATGTTGTCTCCCTGTGAAAGTCCTGTGTTGTTGACCAGAGGCTCTATGTCGCTTATCTGGTTATTACGAAGGGACAGCTCTGTCAGGCTGGTGCAGTGCTCCAGTCCGGTAAGATCGGTGATGTTTCTCTCCACAGCATTGAGAGAGCTTAGCCCCACAAGATCCGAAGCGTAAATGGGACCATCGACCTCAATAGCCTCCCTTATCGCCGCCTCAAGATTGGAGTCGAGGAAAGTCACTGGAGCACCGGTCAGTTCCATAAATTCTGCGCTTCCTGTGAACACACCCGCGGTCACGTCAGCTGACAAGGTAGCGAAATACTCTTTTCCGGCATATATCCCTGTAGTCGTGCCTCCAGAGAGGGCAAACATGTATCCTTCACCGGTCTCCGCTTCCATGTCAACAAGCACCACACCGGATATGGTGTCGCTTCCATCGACAATGCTGAACTTACCCGCTACCCAACCGAAACCAGCCAAATAGTAGTCGACAAGGTTCATCTCGCTGGTCATTGTTCCGGTGAGCGGTCCACCGATTATGTCTACTGACACTCCTCCGCCCATCAACTCAGTGTTGCCATCATCTGGAAGAGCAACGTTATCCGCTGTGAACTGGACAAGCGTATCATCTGTTAAGGTCGGGATTGGGCGGGAAAAGCCTTCGATAAAGCTGCCATCGAATTCTGACGTGCCCAATGAGGTAATCTCGTCGGCAGGGTAGCGTGTAAGCGTGATAGTTGCCCCCAATATTTCAAAACCAGGCTCCTGATATTTCATCGCCAGTGTGCCAATCAGCTTCTGTCCGGAGAAATCGCCACTCTCCTCTGTGCTCACCATATAGCCCCTAACGATGACCTGATGATGTCCAGTCCCTAGAGAATCAATGTCCCAGTCTGAAGCGATCATACCGCCGAAAGTATTGCCTGAGCCATCATCAAACTTAAACTTCCCTACGCTGAAACCGAAGGCGTCGACCTCGGCTAAGGGCTCCTGCCCTTCAGGTGGTTCCAATCGCTGAGGAGCTGCAACGGGTAAATCTACAGATATGGAATTGTCCTCCATTAATATAGTGCCGCTCAAGCTCCCTGATACAGTGTAAGACGAATTGGTTAAAGTCAGGAAGAAGCCTGAAGCACCACCAGAAGGAATAATCACATTGTCCCTAGTGAACTGCACTACCTCGTCGCCAGCTTGCAGGGTTAAGGCTCGAAAAGAGCCTTCGGACCCAGTTATCGTCTCCAGCTCTAAGGTAAGGGTCTGAGCTGGGCTTGCCTGGGCAGGGGTTGTAGGCACGGCAAATATCACCACCGACAACACCAGGGCAAGAGCCAAGAATGACGAGCTTGCTTTTGATAGCTTTCTCTTTGTCATTTCTGCCTCCGTATTTCAGATTGTTGAGGCCAGAGGGAATCCCTCCCCTCTGCCAACCTGCGTTAAGGAACGGATTCCTTCACGCCTCAAAACCTGTCGTTCTTAGCTACGAGAACCTGACCTGGGGTATGCTGCCGCCCGGCCACAGGAGCCTGCTTATGGCCTGCTGCTCGTCTTGATCTGTAATGGGCTCAATCTCGGATAGGGCCTCGCCCCGCTCGTTTGTCCCGTACTTCCATCTCAGCACGTATCCCTTCACGGTAACGCTACCTATGTGGGGAACGTAGTTGCCGGTACAGAAGGTGACTCCGAAGGACTCAACGTAGTGATACAGGACCTTTCGACCTTGATATTCCAGTGTTTCCTCATAGGTACTGTATCGACTGCCTTCAGGGCCGGTGTCCTCATTCTGGTTTAGATGGGTATAGACGTATATCATAGCTGGGTAATCTTTCTCCTCTTGTCTGGCATGAGATTGCTCAGCAGTCCTGCTTTGCAATAATACTGACACCGGTGGGAAATATCAACTTGATATCTCCAGGCGTTGCTGGGAAAATAAGTAGGACAAGCGGGAATGGTAGTTATAGGCCTTACCGGAGGCATATGCAGCGGCAAAAGCACTGTCTGCGATTTCCTGGCTGAGCTTGGTGCGGTGACTCTGAGTGCCGACGAGATTGGTCACCAGGCTTTCCAACCGCACACGATGACGTGGCAGACGGTGGTAGATGCTTTTGGCCAGAGGATTCTCCAGGACGGCTACCAGATTGATCGCCAGAAGCTGGGTGAGATTGTCTTCAATGATGCCGAAGCTCTGGCCCGGCTGAACCAGATAATGCACCCTGCCATGCACCGTGTGGCGGAAGAAAGAATCGACAGGCTCAAGCAGCAGGGTGCAGAGGTGATAGTACTTGAGGCACCATTGCTGGTGGAGGCTAACTGGCTGGACCTGGTAGACCTGGTTTGGGTGGTGACAGCCAGTGAGGCAACGGCGATACGGCGGTGTATTGAGCGGTCTGGTCTCTCCGAAGCCCAGGCTATAGCACGCATCTCCTCCCAACTTCCTTCAGAGGAGAGAACAAAGTATGCTGACGCAGTGATCGATACTGACGTCTCGTTAGACGAGGTAAGAGCCAGGGTAAAAGAGCTTTGGGAGCAGCTTTGTCTGCCAGAACCGACAAGGGAAGCTATAAGACAAGCCCTTACTCAGAGAGAGAAGAAGGTGTATAAAGCTGAGGGCTTGACCCCGGCGGCCGTTCTCATACCCCTATACGAGAAGGCGGGAAAGTGTTATCTTGTCGTAACCAGAAGAACGGAGATGGTAGACCATCACAAGGGTCAGATTTCTTTTCCAGGCGGGGCCCGGCACACAGAGGACCCAACCCTCAGGGATACCGCGCTCAGAGAGACCTGGGAGGAAATAGGGCTCGATCCCAAGGATGTGGAAATCCTGGGGGAGTTAGATGATATCCCCACCTACACTACCAGCTTTGTTATCTCGCCTTTTGTGGCAGCCATACCTTATCCTTATCACTTTGAGGTGAATCCCCAAGAAGTGGAGGAGGTGATCTCCGTTCCTCTGGAGGTGCTCCTGGACAAAGGCAACTTCAGGGAAGAGATGCAGTTCATCGACGGCGTGCTAGTTGCCCAATACTTCTACCACTGTGGTGATCACATAATCTGGGGTGCTACCGCCAGGATATTGAAGCAATTTCTAGAAGTAGCTTTCGGGGCACAATGATGGTGAGAAAGAAGTGCCGCTGAGCGGTTGAAGGTGCTCCGCGTGGTTGACAGAGGATTTGGTTTCGTGGTATTGCAAGTCCTAAAAGGGCACATTAACAACCGGGCGACTCAATATTAGAAAGGAGGAGAAATGGGAACCTACAGAGGGAGAATTCTGGAAGTCGATCTAAACACTGGCACTATCGGGAGCAGCACCGTAGACAAGGGCGTGCTACGCCAGTTTATTGGGGGGACTGGGTTAGCCGCCAAACTGTTTTTTGACCGCGTTTCCCCGGACGTTGATCCCCTATCTGGGGAGAACATACTCTTTGTGACGACCGGCCCCTTAAGCGGCACTAATATTCCGGGAGGATCGCGCTTTTCGGTATGTGCCAAATCACCGTTGACTAATATGTGGGGGGAGAGTGGCTGTGGGGGCAACTTTGCTATTGAGCTGAGGTCTGCCGGCTATGACGGAATCGCTGTACAGGGCGCTTCCAGCAAACCTGTCTATATGGTGATTGAGGACGACAAGGTGGAGATCAAGGACGCCTCTGACCTCTGGGGCAAGGACAACTTTGAAGTCACCGATCTCCTCGAAGAACGCCACGGGGGAAAGAAGAAGGTGAAGGTGCTGGCGATTGGTCGGGCAGGAGAAAACCTGGTGAAGTATGCAGCCGTTTGCAACGGGAAGAGGGATTTCGCTGGTCGCTGCGGTATGGGAGCGGTGATGGGTTCCAAGAAACTGAAGGCCATCGTGGTTCGAGGAACCGGCAAAGTAGAGATGGCTTCGCCCACCCAGTTTGCCAACAGACGCAAACAGCTGATCGCCAAGGCCAAAGAGCATATAGTAACTCAGGCGCTCGGGTCCATGGGCACCAATGCCAGCATGGATTTTGGCGTGTACATAGGCGACGTTCCGGGCAAGAACTGGACTCAAGGTGACATGATGGATATGGCCTCAAAAATAGGCGGCGCCATGCTGAACAGTGAAAAATATCTGACCGGAACTGAGTCCTGCCATGGCTGCCCTGTTGGGTGTAAGAGGGTAGTCAGTATTAAGGAAGGCCCCTACAAAGGGATGGCAGGGCCGGGACCCGAGTACGAAGGCGCTGCCAGCTTGGGAGCCCTGCTGCTGGTGGATGACATGGCGGCGGTGATCAAGCTGAACGAGGCCTGTAACGATTATGGCATGGACGTAATCTCCTGCGGCTGCACCATTGCCATGGCTATGGACTGCTTTGAGCATGGTGTCATCGGCTTAAAGGACACCGATGGCATTGATTTGACATGGGGCAATGCTGAGGCTGTTCTAAATATGATCGGTAAGATCGCCCGTCGCGATGGGTTTGGGGACGTGCTGGCTGATGGCAGCAAGCGTGGCGCCCAGAGGATCGGCAAGAATGCCTCCGATTATTCGGTTGAGGTCAAGGGCCTTGAAGTCCCCATGCATGACCCTCGAGGAGTTCATAGTATGGGACTGAGCTATGCTACGGGGATCCGTGGAGCGTGTCATACCAATGACGTGACCTTTACCATTGGACAGGGCATCCTGGTCTGGCCGGAGATCGGAATTACCGGGGGCTATGAGCAAAAGTCGAGCGAAGGTCAGGCTGAGATGGTCATGATTTCTCAGAACTTAGGACAGATTACCAACTCCGCGGTAATGTGTTATATGCTCATGTCCGTCATCAATGGGGAGGACTTGGTCGATTTGATGAGGGCGGCCAGCGGTTTTGATTATGATCTCAAGGAGGTGATGGAGTGCGGCGAGAGGATCTGGAACCTGAAGAGGGGTCTCAGCAACCTTATGGGCATCACGGCGGCAGACGATCGACTGCCAAAGCAAATCCTGACGCCGACCACGGAGGGTGGTGCTGCCGGCTCTGTGCCTAACCTGGAGCTTATGCTGAAGGAGTACTATCCGTTGAGGGGTCTCGATGCTAACGGCCGTCCATCAAAGGAGAAGCTGAATAGCCTGGGGCTCTCCGATCTGGCGGCTAAGCTTCATTGACGTTGCCTCAGAACCTCGCTTTTCGATGATGAGTACCTCTCCTTATGGGAGAGGTACTGCTATTAATCAAGAGATGAAGTATAATTCTTAGCAACGCCTGAGTGGAGGCTTTGCCACTGGAGCCAGAAAGATGCTCAGCGAGCAAGAACTAACGAGGTATGACCGGCAGATAATGATTCCTGAGTTGGGAAGGGCGGGTCAGGAGAAGCTCAAGAAGGCAAAGGTGGTGGTTGCTGGTGCTGGGGGGCTTGGGTCGGCCGTCTTGGCCTATCTGGCTGTTGCCGGGGTGGGAACGATAAGGATCGTCGATGGCGACAAAGTTGAGCTTAGTGACCTGAATCGACAAACGCTGCACTGGGACAAGGACGTAGGAAGGGAGAAGGTCGATTCGGCTAAAGGGAAACTTGAATCGCTTAATGGGGATATCCGTGTAGAGGCTGTTGGCGAGGTAATTACTGACGAGAACGTTTTCGCCCTGGTAGATGATTGTCCAATCGTCGATGCTCTGGATAACCTGGCCACAAGACACCTGCTAAACATGGTTGCTGTCAGGAGAAACCTTCCCCTGTTTCACGGCGCGGTCTATGGCTTTGAAGGAAGAGCTACCACTATAATTCCAGGCAAGACGCCGTGCTTAAGATGCCTGTATCAAGGGGTTTTGCCTGGCAAGATTCCCGTGGTTGGAGTCGCTCCAGCAGTTATCGGCTGTATACAGGCCACGGAGGTGATAAAATACATAGTAGGTATCGGGGACTTACTGGCTAACAGGCTCTTGATCTATGATGGGCTCAGCCTGAGATTCAGTGAGGTCAAGCTTAAGAGAGATCCCAACTGTGAAGAGTGTAAATCGAGTTATGATCCTGCTGTCGGGGGTGATGAATGAGTGTCAATGTAAGACTCTCCTCGTTGCTGCGCAAATTTACCAACTGGCAAGAGGTGGTGGAGGTGTCAGGGGATAATCCTATAGCCTGCCTTCATAACGTGGAGGCTCAATTCCCGGGCATACGGGATTGGCTGTATAACAAGCAGGGAGAGTTGTTGCCTCAGGTGCAGTTCTATGTCAATGGTGAAAGGGTATATGCCGATGAATTGACGAACCCACTCAAGGATGGAGATGAAGTCTTCGTTCTTCTTGCCATCGGCGGGGGATGAAATGCGCACTGCCAACCGCCACGCCTAATTCTGCTCCTTTCCTCAAATCCCACCATTTTGAGCATCGCTTCACAAGGCATTGACAGCGGTGTCGGGTTTGTGATACTGTCAGACGTGAAAAGGGCACCTTAGCAACTGGATAGTGGGCTTCCAAGAAGTGAGAGTCCCTAGCCCTTATGGCTGACTTCAACCTTTTTCTTCCGGGAAGTACGAGTGACCACTGTCCTCATTGCTAAGGACTGCGGGCTTAAGCAGTGACTTTATTACATGAATTCAGGGTCTTCCTCTGTCTGCGTCTGCTGCCCTAGTGTTCTCGTATTGTCAGAGTAGTGTTCCGCTACGTGTCTTCACGGAAAGGAGCTGCATATGGGCGCCGATGAAAGATACGATGTGGTGATTATAGGTGCGGGCCACAATGGCACCACAGCAGCGGCATACCTGGCCAAATGCGGATTGAGCGTCTGCTTGTTGGAGGAGAGGCCGGAGTGTGGAGGGGCTCAGGAGAACACGGAGCCAGTAGCGGGCACCCGTATCTCTCCCCACGCTATCGCCAATTATGGGGGGCCTGCCCCGGGTTGGGAGCAATTGGAGCTGTGGAAATACGGCTTCCGCATGGATACGAATCCCCGGGCACCGGCTCCCGCAGAGCCACAGGCGCTAATCATGACCGCCGATGGTCTGATGCCGGTAACAGAAAAGGACGCCATGGGCTGGGCTAAGCTGGCCGGTCTGCTCGGGCAGCCCCCGTTTATCAGGGACCTGCTCCGGGCCGCTTTCTGGTGCCCGCCCCATCCTCCTGAGGTCGAGTTGACTCCCGAAAACATTCCCTTTATGCAGGTGTACAAGCGGCACCAGCCGGATGTCTGGACCACAGAACTGCTGGAGATAACGTTGTTTGATCTCCTGGACGAGTATTGTGAGAGTGAGCACTTCAAGGTCAATATGGCCTACACGGCGCTGCTCTCAGGAGCACACGGGCACTTTGAGGGGCAGGCCATCCCGGCCCTTTGCAGTGTCGCCACCGTTATTCCCCCCTTCATGCCTAGACCCGTCGGCCCCCGGGGTAACATACATGGGTATTATCACGCTCTTCTGCGGTGCGCCCTGGCCCACGGTGCCACAGTGCGCAGCTGCTGTCCTGTTGATGAGATCATGGTCAACGACGGTACGGCAGTCGGTGTGCGCCTGAGAGAGACCGCCACCCAGGGGGAAAAGAAGATCTGGGCGAGAAAGGCTGTGATCAGTGCTACGGACATCAGGCAAACCTTTGTCGAACTGATCGGGCCAGGCCATCTGGACGCCGGCTTCCTACAGCGGATTAAGGACCTCAGCCTCAAAGGTGGCAGCCTCTACGTGAACCATTTTCTGACCCGTGAGCAGCTTCGCTATCGTTCTAAGTTCGTTTCAGGGGTGGCCGGGGCTGGAAACTTCACCGGCGGGGCCTTCCTTGGCGGCTCAGGCTCACGGGAGGAGTACTTTGAGCACGTGGCAGAGGTGCTCGGCCGGAAGGGTAACCCCATTTTACCTCCGGAGAAGACGTTCTTTCTTCTTGTGGGCAACCTGAACTATGATCCTACTCACCCGCAGTGTACCAGACCGGGCCAGTATATCTGTGGTCCCTTGGATGTGATGGTCGCCACACCGGAGTACCATCCGCAGGGCCCCGACGCCCTGAACAGGATCAAGGAAGAGATGAATGCCTATATGCGCGCTGCCTTCAGCATGATAACTGAGAACCTCACCTCGGACAATCTTATCACTCATTTCGCCAACACGCCTTACGACTCTGAGCTTCGCAATACGGGACTGCTTGGTGGCTCATGGTATGGAGTCCGTCCTTCCAGAGACGAGTGGTGGAACGAGCGCCCGCTGCCGGAGCTGGCTCGCTACCGCACTCCCATAGACGGGCTGTACCTTTGTCACCAGTCGTCTGCCCACCCCGGAGGGTTGTGCCTGATGGCTTGCGGCTATAACCTGATGCATATCCTTATCGAGGATGGCATTGCCCAGCCGGGCGACTGGTGGTACCCGTCTCCGTGGTATATACCAGAGAAAGAAAAGATATCGGCCATACCTGGCTAGGAAGAAATGGGTGATATATCGATAAGAGCTTTTTGGGGGCGTATTTGTGGTGCCAAGAACAAGGTATTCGATCTACGACGGAGGTGAACCTTGGGTATAGACGAAAGGTATGATTTTATCGTCGTAGGTGGCGGACCTAACGGTGTAACCCTGGCAGCTTATCTGGCCAAGTGCGGAGCCAGTGTATGCGTGCTGGAGGAGAGGCCGGAGGCCGGGGGAGCATGCGAGAACACGGAACCTATACCCGGGGTGCGCATTAACCCCCATGCCATTCTCATGTATGGTGCCCCGGCCCCTGGCTTTGAGCAGTTGGAGCTGTGGAAGTATGGCTTCCGCTGTGGCCGCCCCCAGCTTGCCGATCTTACATCGGCACAAAACCAGATGGTCCTCACTACCGAGGGACAAGCGCCAGTTACCTCAAAGGACATGATGGGTTATGCCAAGATAAGCGGCTTGCTGGGTCAACCTCCCTTCATCAAAGACTTGCTGCGGGCTACCTTCTGGTGTCCGCCACACCCTCCAGAGGTGGAGGTAACTGCCGAAAACGTCCCCTACATGCAGGTCTACAAGCAGCACCAGCCCGACGTGTGGACTGAAGAATTGCTGGAAATGGACATGTTTGACCTCATGGACGAATATTTAGAGAGCGAGCCTTTCAAGGTGCAGCAGGCGGTCATATCTTGGTATTCAGGAGCTGCTGGTCACTGGAGGGGTGTGGCGATCCCGGCCTGGTGCTGCAACATAACCCTCGCCGTTTACAGCCAGATGAGGGTTCCTCGCGGCGGCATGCATGACTACTTCCATGCCGTTATGCGTTGCGCCCTGGCTCACGGGACAGTGGTGCGTACCTGCTGTCCCGTTGACGAGATCATTGTCAACAACGGCACGGCAGTCGGCGTAAGGCTGAGAGATAATGCCACCTGTGGAGAGAAGAAGATCTGGGCAAAGAAGGCGGTGGTCAGCGGCATTGACGTTAAGCAAACCTTTAACAAGCTGATTGGATCGCAGCATCTCGACGCTGGATTCTTGCAGCGAATAAATGACATCAGCCTCAAAGGAGGGAGCATCTACGTATCTCATCTCCTTACTCGTGAGCCGCTTCGGTCGCGTCCAAAGTTTGGGGAGCTGCGGAGTGGAGTATACCCCATGGACTCGCGGGAGATCTACTATGATCATGTAGCTGATGTGGACGGTCGGAGAGGTAACCCCACTATGCCCGCGGAGCGAGTCATCTGGATCTGGAGCGGAATGGAAAGGTTTGATCCCACGGAACCACAGTGCACCATCCCTGACCGTAACGTGGAAACTCCTATCTATCTTTATGTCCCTCCACCGGAGTATCACGTGGAAGGGCCTGATGGCATAAACAAGTGGAAGGATGGGATGAACGCCTACGTGCGCCAAGCGATGAGCGAAGTGGTGGAGAATCTCAATTCGGACAACCTGGTTTATCATTGGGCTAATAGCCCCTATGACTCAGAGTTTCGTAACACTGGGCTCATCGGTGGCACCTGGTGTGGCACCCGCCATTGCAGTGACCAGTGGGCGGAGAATCGTCCCCTGCCTGAGCTGGCGCGCTACCGTACTCCCATCGACGGGCTCTATCTTTGTAACCAGACGGCCTGCCATCCGGGAGGGTTATTCCTTCAGGCTATTCCCTATAACCTGATGCACATCATGATTGAGGATGGCCTAGTTGAGCCTGGAGACTGGTGGTACCCATCACCGTGGTACATACCAGAGAAGGGTAAGATATCGGCCATACCGAGGTAGGCGCTAATAGAAAGAGGGGTGTACTGTAACAACGCCAGCGTCGCCAGTGTTTCTGAGAGCATGGTTGGCCTTCTTGACAGGCAAGATGTTTTGACACAGAGAGGAGGTAGGTATGGGTTCTGAGGAAAGATATGACTTTGTCATCGTAGGTGGTGGGCCTAACGGTGTAACCCTGGCCGCCTATCTGGGCAAGTGCGGAGCCAGCGTATGTGTGCTGGAGGAGAGGCCGGAAGCTGGGGGAGCAGTGGAGAACACGGAGCCTATAGCTGGGGTGCACATCAATCCCCATGCCATCATCATGTATGGGGGAGCAGCCCCTGGCTTTGAGCAATTGGAGTTATGGAAGTACGGATTCCGCATTAGCCAAGTTCGGATGCCCGAACCTACGGGTGCTGCAGAAGGGGGTGTTGCCACTACTGCTGGGTGGGCACCCATTTCTGAAAAGGACATGATGGGCTTTGCCAAGCTGAGTGGCTTGCTGGGTCAACCTCCCTTTATCAGAGACCTGCTGCGGGCTACGTTCTGGTGCCCGCCGCACCCTCCGGAGGTGGAGGTAACTGCCGACAACGTTCCCTATATGCAGGTGTACAAGCAGCACCAACCTGACGTGTGGACTGAGGAACTGATGGAAATGACCATGTTTGACCTCATGGACGAGCATTTGGACACTGAGCCCTTCAAGGTGCAGCAGGCGATCATAGCCTGGTACTCGGGGGCGGCGGGCCATTGGCAGGGGGTGGCTATTCCAGCCTGGTGCTGCGATATAGCCTGCAACATATATAACCGGAGTGATGTTCCTCGCGGCGGCATGCACGATTACTTTCATGCCGTTATGCGTTGTGCCCTGGCTTACGGGGTGGTGGTGCGTACTTGCTGTCCGGTTGATGAGATCATCCTCAACAATGGTACGGCAGTCGGGGTCCGACTGAGGGACACTGCCACCTGTGCGGAGAAAAAGATCTGGGCGACGAAGGCGGTGGTCAGTGCAGTTGACGTGAGACAGACTTTCAACAAACTTATCGGCCCACAGCACGTGGATGTCGGATTCTTGCAGAAAGTAAATGACATCAGCCTTAAGGGAGGCAGTATCTACGTATCTCACTTCCTTACTCGTGAGCCCCTTCGCCCCAAGGCGAAGTTTGGCGAGATGATCGGTGGACCATACCCCATGGACTCGCGTGATATCTATTATGACCATGTAGCCGATGTAGATGGCAAGAGAGGTTTTCCCACTATGCCGCCGGAGAGGACGATCTGGATCTGGACTCCGTACGGAAGGTTTCCCTCCTCAGACCCGCAGTGCACCATCCCCGACCGCTACGTTATGTCTCCTGTCTATCATTATGTCGCCCCACCAGAGTACTACGTGGGAGGGCTTGATGCTGCAAAGAGGATGAAGGATGAGATGAACGCCTTCGTGCGCCAGTCAATGTCCGAGGTAATTGAGAATGTAGACTCGGACAACATTGTTTACCAGTGGGCCAACAGCCCTTACGACTCGGAGTTTCGCAACACCGGGCTTATTGGTGGCACCTGGTGTGGGACTCGCCATTGCAGTGACCAGTGGGCGGAGAATCGTCCTATACCCGAGCTGGCTCGCTACCGCACCCCCATTGATGGGCTCTACCTTTGCAACCAGACGGCTTGCCATCCGGGAGGTCTGTTTCTGATGGCTATCCCCTACAACCTGATGCACATCCTGATTGAGGACGGCATCGCCGAGCCCGGCGATTGGTGGTACCCGTCGCCGTGGTACATTCCGCAGCAAGGAAAGAAATCAGCGATACCTCGCTGAAAAGGAGGGAGGATACTATGGAAGAGCTGATTGGCAAGGTATTCGACGAGTTTCCCACTGAAAGCGATTGGGACGCAGTTATCGTAGGTGCCGGGCCCAACGGTCTGATGACAGGAGCGTATCTGGCCAGTGCCGGGGCCAAGGTAGCCGTGATCGAGCGCCGCTACGAGGTGGGAGGTGGGCTGGCCACTGAAGAGATCCTCTTCCCCTGCTACTACTCCAACATGCATGCCGTCTATCACATGATGGTGGACTATATGCCGGTAATCCAGGACTTTAACCTGGACCGCCATGCCCTGACCTGGATCAAGCCTAACCTTCAGACTGCCATGGTGTTTGAGGATGGCAGCTCCTTGCTCCTGAC
>JAUWXW010000075.1 GCA_030616195.1 Chloroflexota bacterium
AACGCTACCTTTGGAGTTCCGGAAGTTAACCTGGGTGTCATTCCGGGGTGGGGAGGTACGCAGAGGCTGCCCCGGGCTATCCCGGCAGCCAAGGCAGCGGAGTTGCTTTTCTTCGGGCACAGCATTGATGCACAAGAGGCGTACCGCATAGGGCTGGTCAACAAGGTTGTCCCCCTTGATGAGCTACTCCCTACGGCTGAGGAGTGGGCCCAAAGGCTTTGTGAGATACCCCCCTTGGCAGTGAGGGCAGCAAAAGAAGCCATGATAAAAGGGGCTGAAATGAACCTGGAAGATGGTTTGAGGCTGGAGACAAAGCTAATCGATTTCCTGTTTACTACTGAAGACCACAAGGAGGCCAGGCAGGCCTTTATAGAGAAAAGGAAACCGGAACCGAAGGGGAGGTAGTATTCAGGATACTGCCGAGGGAGTGATAACGGGGCGGAATCCCCAGACCATGCCATATTCATCGTGTTCAGGAGTTGCCCGTTGGAGGATGGCGGCAGAGTGGCCGGATAGGGTTGAGAAGGAGGGCTAGACAAGTGGACGCCTTAAAAGACAGGGCTGCCATTGCAGGTATTGGTTGGACCAGTTTTTCCAGGGACTCCGGCGTCAGCGTGCTCAGCCTGGCCGCAGAGGCTTGCAAAAAGGCCATAGATGACGCCGGGCTAAGCGTTAGAGAAATTGACGGCGTAGTAACACACAACATGAGTGATTCCGTGATGCCACAGGAAGTGGCTACCTGCCTCGGTCTGCCAAGCCTGGGCTATCACCTGGAGTACTGGGGGGGCGGCCCGGCCGGTTGCCAAACAGTGATAAATGCCGCTATGGCGATAGTGACCGGGATGGCCCGCCACGTGGTCTGTTTCCGGGCCTTGAATGGTCGCTCGGGGCAGCGCCTGGGCGGCACGGGGCAAAGACCGCCCACAACGGGGGAGGCACAGTTCCTGGTCCCCTACGGGTGGACGAGTTTTGTTCATGCTTTTGCCCACTGCGCCAGAAGGCACATGGTCGAGTACGGGACAACACAGCGACAATTGGGTCTGGTGGCGGTAACCGAGCGGCAGCATGCTTCGATGAACGAAAGGGCAATGATGCGCACCCCCATGACGATTGACGACTACCTTGATTCCAGGATGATAGCCGATCCGTTTCGCCTGCTGGATATTTGCGTGGAGACCGACGGTGGATGCGCTGTGGTAGTCACCTCAGCAGAGAGGGCCAGGGATCTCAGGCACCGCCCGGTTTACATTATGGGCGCTGCCGTCGGAGGTGGCCCCGATCCTACCCCATACGGCATGCATACCTTTGGCTGGCTCAGGGGGAGCCATACCGAACTATATGGCAAATACATCTCGCCACGGCTTTACAAGATGGCCGGTATAACTCCCGGGGACATCGATGTGGCAGAGCTTTACGATGAGATGACCATCGCCGTGCTGATTCAGTTGGAGGACTTCGGCTTTTGCCACAAGGGGGAGGGCGGTCCCTTCGTTGAGGAGGGCCGCATCGAAATAGGGAAGGAGCTTCCCGTCAACACCCATGGTGGTTTTCTCTCCGAGGGATATCTGCACGGCTTGAATCATATAGCCGAGGCAGTGAGCCAGCTCAGAGGTGATGCCGGCCCCCGGCAGGTCAAGGACGCCGAGATTGCCCTCTGCACCAGCCTTGGCATGCAGATAGGTAGCGCCCTCATATTGCGGAGGTAACAGGCCATGAACAAGTATAAGAAACCGCTGCCTACTCCCGACATAGATACCCGTGAATACTGGCAGGGATGCAAGAGACATGAGTTTCTAATGCAGCGATGCAAGGATTGTGGCACGTACTGCTTCCCACCTATGCCCATGTGCCACAGGTGCAACTCCATGGACAGGGAATGGGGCAGGGTCAGCGGAAAGGGGAAGGTCTACTCCTGGTTTGTAGTCCACCATGCCACCCACCCAGACTTTGTGGACGAGGTCCCCTATGCAGTCGTATTAGTAGAACTGGACGAGCAGGCCGATCTGCGCATACCCAGCAACGTGGTTGATTGCAGAATCGAAGATATAAATGCAGGGATGCCGGTGGAGGTGGTCTTCGAAGATGTCACCGATGAGATTACCCTGCCGAAGTTCCGACCGGTGAGGTGATACCGTGGGCGTAGAGAGAGTCCTGGAAGTGGGTATAGCAGTAACAGACCTCGACGAAGCAATCGAGTTCTTCACAGAGGTTTTGGGGCTGACACCGGGAAGGACGGACACGTATGAACGCTATGGGATGCGATACAATCTGTGTTCCCTGGGAGACGTCTACTTTGAGCTGATAGAACCGACCAGCCCGGAAGGACGGATAGCCGAGTCTATTTCGAGACGCGGCGAGGGCGTACACCACATCGCCTTGAAGGTATCCAATCTAGAGGAAACCATGGCCCGGTTTAGGGAGCAAGGCGTTCAGTTTATAGAGGAGACCCCGCTGTACCTCGACGTCAGCTACGGGAGAGTGAAGTTCACCTTTGCCCGCCCCAGTTCACTGCACGGCGTACTGCTGGAGTTGATCGAGGTATTGTAGCGTATTCTGCGGTGATGTGGGCGCACAGTACCAGTTCTTGTGAGCATCAACCCGCCTGTGCTAAACTGCGCCATGATTCCTCGTTCACCTCAAGATGGAACGCCTCCAGGGCACGGCGCGACAATCAGGGCTTATCAAAGGAATCCCTTGTAACCGGGGTTGTACATGACCGATGTGGGTGCGCCAGCAGCAGAGAGAGGCTTTGAGTCCAAGTGGTTGATTCTAGCCGCGGTAATGCTGGGCAGCATTATGGGGCCTCTCGATGCCAGCATAGTCAACACCGTCCTCCCTTCCATCACCGACTCCTTCCATACTGAGATATCGATAGCTCAATGGGTGCCGACAGTCTACCTCCTGACCATTAGCTGTCTCATCTTGCTGTATGGCCGCCTGGGGGACATGCTGGGCTATAAGAGGGTTTTCGTTTGCGGCCTGGCTGCTTTCACCGCGGCCTCCGTTCTATGCGCTTTCTCGCAGAGCATCTGGATGCTGATTTCCTTTAGGGCCGTGCAGGGGCTCGCCGGGGGCATGATGATGGCGGTAAGCTTTGCCATTATTACCGCCGCCTTCCCTCCAACTGAGCGGGGCAAGGCCCTGGGCATCAGTGCTGTTGGCATTTCCGTCGGCCTGGCCGCCGGGCCAACTCTGGGTGGCATAATTACCGAACACACTAGCTGGCGCTACATCTTCTTGATCAACGTCCCCATCGGAATCGCCGCTCTGATATGGGCTCGCCGCGTGATACCCGAAAGCGGCAAGAAGGCCGGACAGCGCCTTGACTTGCCCGGGGCTTTGACTGCCTTCGTCTTCCTGCTCAGCTTGCTTCTCTATGCCAATAGAGGTGAGGCCTGGGGATGGCTATCGCCCCGGTGCATTGGCCTGCTGGTCGTGGCGCTCCTGTCCGGCGCATGGTTTCTCAGGATAGAGAGGAAATCGGCGCAGCCCATGCTTAACCTGGCGCTATTTGCCAACCGCATATTCAGCTTTGCCAATTTTAGTGCCCTTCTCAGCTTTACGGCAGCCTACGGGATGATCTTCCTGACACCTTTCTATCTGATGTTCGTGCTGCATTACAACATAGGAAAAGTGGGCTGGATAATGGCCAGTTCCCCATTGGCTACGCTGTTTGTGGCGCCTCTCAGCGGTGCAGTGTCCGACCGTATCGGCACCAGGGGCCTGGCCTTCTGCGGCATGATTATCTCCGGCTTGGGCTTGTTTCTCATGAGCGACCTGAAGGCGTCCGCTGGCAGCTCTGATGTCATCTGGCGAATGACCGTTTTCGGCTTCGGAATGGGCATGTTTCAAAGCCCGAACAATAGCACCGTTATGGGAAACGTTCCCCGGGTTCACCTGGGTGTTGCCTCAGGGATACTGGCCGCCATGCGCAATGTAGGCATGGTGGTGGGAATAGCCGTCGCCGGTGCCGTACTCTACAATGTGGCTCCCATCGCCGTGTCCGGGCATCCGGGTTCCTTTAGCAGCACTGAAATTGAGGAGTTTCTATCCGGTTTGCGCTGGGCCTACATAGCGGGGGCGGCACTGGCAGGCACCGCGGCTCTAACCTCTCTTGGAGCAGTAGGCCGGCGGAGGCAAGCTCAGACCAAAGGCTCGCCCGGTGATACTTGAGGGCCGCGGACACTGCCCCTTCGTTGTTTTCTGCGTTGCTACGCTCCTCGCAGTGACATGGAAACTTGTGCCTCTGTAACACGCAATGTAGCGCGACCCTTTAGGGTCGCCTTTTTGAGGCGAGGCTGAAGCTCGAAGAGTCGCCGTAGGAGACCTGGCGCTACATTGTCATGCAGGGGAGGACGTCTCTGTCCGCCGTCCTTTCGGGGCGACACGGAGTTCGCCCCCTACTTTGCTATGTCTCAAGGCAACGTGAAACAGAGGTCTGTAATAAGGTAAACAGACCTCGCGTCAAATAGGGAGGGGGTTATTGTCACCCTGAGGTCGCCTCAGGCGACCGAAGGGTCTCGGTTCTCCAGAGAACCGCGACTTGGGGCAATTTCCGTCAGCCACCTCTCAAGGCAATCTGAAAAACGGGTTATAATAGGGCAGCAGAGTCTGCCTGCCAGAAGGAGGCTTAGGAGCTTGCCTGCTGCACTGAGACGCCCCTATTATTACGGCTGGACAATAGTAGCCGCATGCTTTGTTGTCACCACCTTCGCCTACGGGGTGCAATACTCCTTTTTTGGAGTATTTCTCAACCCGCTCAAGGAGGATTTCGAATGGACTCCGGCCACGATCGCCTGGGTGCCCGGCCTTTTCATGTTCTTTATATGTGTTTTCGGACTGTTTGCCGGTTGGTTTACCGACAGGTTCGGTCCAAGGCTAATAGTGGGCATCGGCGGCTTCTTCATCGGCCTGGGACTGGTGCTTACCAGCCTTCTCACTGCTCCCTGGCAGATATACGTATACTACAGCTTAATGGTGGGTTTCGGCACAGGATGTGTCGGTCCCCCCATATTCACCACGGTATCCAGGTGGTTTGTGGAGCGGAGGGGTTTAGCCCTGGGCATCGTGGCCACCGGCATTGGCCTGGGAACCGTCATTATCGCTCCAGCAGCCAGGTGGCTCATCTCAGAATATGACGACGACTGGCGCTTCCCCTGCCGGGTTATAGGTTTTGCCGCCTGGGCGATTATCGCCGCCGCCCTGCTCCTCAAGAAGGAACCCGGAGAGGCACCGCCCCACGGCAGAACCAACGACCAGACCAGGGATACCTCGCCCGGTGCAATGGAGGGGCTTACCCTGGCACAGGCAGTTCGAACCAATACCTTATGGTTGCTCATCCTCCTGCACATCTTTGCCTTTACAGGTCTGCTGATGGTTATGTATCACGTGGTTGCCTATGCCGAAGACACGGGCATTGAAGAAATTACCGCGGCAACCCTTCTCAGCGTCATAGGTGGCGTTGGCATCGCCAGCAGGATAGGAGGGGGCATCGCTTCCGATAGGCTGGGGCGCAAACCCATCTTCATCTTCGCTTTACTCGTGCAAGGGGCGATGATGCTCTGGCTATGGAAATCAACTTCCGTGGGGACGTTCTATGTTTTTGCGGCAATCTGGGGCCTTGGCTACGGAGCGTGGGCACCCCTGATGCCGGCACTAACCGCGGAACTGTTCGGGCTGCGCCATATGGGAAGCATCCTGGGACTGGTAAGCGCCAGCTTCGGCATCGGGGGTATACTCGGGCCAGCCATAGCCGGGAATACATATACCGATACCGACAGTTATTCCACAGCCTTCCTGATAGGAGGTGTAGTAATGTTTCTGGGAGCGATGATCATCCCTTTCCTCAAGCCGCCAAAGGTGGCTGAACCGTACTGAGCATCAGTGCTGCTGGCGCACCCAAAGGTGTCAGGCGATGTCTATGGTAGTGCAGGGTAAGCAGGGAACTATGACGGCGGTTCGATCTCTACTGGCTGATCGTAGTCATAGAATTCGGTGACCTCTGTGGCCACATGCCGGGACTCAGAGCCGGGGGGAGACGAAAGGTCTGACATCGAAGGATAGGGATTTCGCTCGTCCCCCCTGCATTTTCTAATGAGGTAGTCTTCCTCCCCTATCCAAAGCTCCACCGTCCTGTCCGTGTATCCGAGCCACTCTCTATAGCGCTCATCGGGGTAGAGGTAATCCGGCAGTTTGTCAACAAAGGCATCCATGTCAACCTTTCCCCTGTAATGGAGACAGTCTATTCCTCTTATCGTTTCGTTAGGGAGCCGTTCCAGATCGGTCAGCGAGTCAATATCCAGCAGCAAAGTGCTGTTTTCCCCAAACCGTCCCTCTACCTCACCCCAGTCATCGTCCACTGTCCAATGCGTCTCGCCATCCTTCCTTTGATAACATGTGCTGCCGATATGAACGCTCTCGGATGTATGGGTGTCTCCTTCAGGCCAGCCAACCGGGGCATACTTCATTGTGTGCCTTGTCCACAGGCTGTTAGGAGATACATACGCTCCTTCCTCGCTCCATTCAACGGTTGTTGTGCTCTCTCCGAACGGGTCAGTTGTAGTGCTGTTGGTTATTCCCGTTAGGTAATAGCGGTAAGAACTAGCTTTGCTGCTCGTAGAGCGCGCCTTTTTCAATACACCTTCGATATCGGTTGGGCTTGGAGCAGAGTCCGTACCGGAGCCAACAAGAAGAAGGAAAGAGAGCAAGAATATAGAACCCAGCAGTATTATGAGGAGCTTTCCAGATTTCATCCTCCACCTCGCTGTTGATAGCCTCTGCCATGACCCCGATCAATACAGGAACTTGCAGTGACCGCCAAACGGTTTTGTATGGGCACACCCGTAAACGTTTTCACCAGCCACCCGAGCCAGTACAACCACTAGGCTGAGCGGTACTACCCGCTCTTTCGCCCTTGTGCCGCGCCAGTCGTTTACGTTTGTGTCTTCTATACTAGACCCCTAGTAAATGCTACTACCCGGCTGGTCACCTGTCAATGATCCGCGGCAGCAGGTTAGGGCAACGGTCTGGCGGTGCTTAACTCTGATTCCCACAATGTAGCGCCACCCTTACGTAACAGGGTCAGTCACCTCAGGCGACTGACGCCCCACTGGTGGATTCCCTCTGGCCTCAGAATTGATCCACCGTTTTCGGACCGAGCTAAAGTCTCCGAAGGTCGCCAGAGGCGACCCTGGCGGCCGACTCGCCTCTGGCGAGGGCTCTGTCCCCTACCAATGCAGGCGGGTGATCGAAGATCGGCCTCTGGCGGGCGGAGCACCCGCCCTATGAAAAGAGGGCAATCGCTCATTTTGCGCCGGAAACCCCTATTGGCAGTTTAACTTACGCCCTTTATAATCTTGGATGCGGCACTTATCCAAGAGCATAGAAATGAGGAGCAAGCATGATGGATCTAAAAGAGGTAAACGAAGCACTTAATCTGTATATCAGGCCCCAGTCTTTCCCTGTCGCCATCAAAATGCTTCAATCGGGTGACGAACTCCCTGACAAGGCCCGAATTCCCAGGCGAGACTTGGGTATCTCCGTGACGGCGTGTCAGGGGATGGC
>JAUWXW010000178.1 GCA_030616195.1 Chloroflexota bacterium
GTTCCCAGCGGTAATCGCCACTATTAGTATACAGCCTCCTTCGTTCCTTCGAAAATCAACTGGCCCGCCTGGATTCGAATGTCTGTTATATCTATCGGAAGGTCCTCGATCATCTCAGTTAGAGCTTCCTCGCTGGGTATGGCATCGGCTATCAAATCCTTCACCTGGCCGGGTATACCAAATCCGCTGCCAATGGCGACCTCGCTCAACGTTATCTTGGGGTTGCCATACTCGTCGGCATATATCTCCAGCTCCACCCCAGCCGTCAGCGTAGCAATCCCGACATCCACTTTACCCAGCAACTGGATCACCTCGTTACCCTCCTCATCCTTGGCAAAATTGATCCGTACGTCCTCTATGTCTATCGGGATGTCAGCCTCTTCTATGGCTCTAGCTATCTTGGCACTGGCCATCTTTTCACTTATCTCGAGGGTTGTGGAAGTGCCAACCAGAACTGTAGGATCCAGCAACCAGTCCTCGAGGTCGTCTACCGCCCGGTCAAAAGCCACAGCGTCTGCCGAAGTGTAGAACACCTCATGCATCTCGCCCTCCAGGGCCGGGCTCTTGGTAAGCTGCCAGAAAGCGACCCCGATGATTATAGCCAAGATCACCGTGATAAGGCCTATGATCATCAGTATCCACTTGATGATGTTAAATATCGGCTTTAGTAAACAGCCCATTTTTGCCTCCTTGTCAAAATCAACTAAACATGATACATAAAGAATGGCCTTTGTCAATCCCCTAGTTTACAAAATCACCCGAAAGAATGAGGCGGCACGAGGAAAAAGGCGTAGACAAAGCGCTTACTCCAGGTAATCCTTCAGTCTCCTGCTGCGGGTGGGGTGACGCAACTTACGCAGCGCCTTAGCCTCAATCTGCCTGATTCGCTCCCGAGTTACCTTGAACTCTCTCCCCACCTCCTCCAGGGTACGGCTTCGCCCGTCCTCAAGCCCAAACCTTAGTGTCAGCACCCTCTGCTCTCGGGGAGTAAGCGTGTTAAGCACTCTGGCTATCTGTTCCTTGAGTAATTCGTAGGAGGCGGTATCAGAAGGAGACATAATCTTGCGGTCCTCGATGAAGTCTCCCAGGTGGGTGTCTTCCTCCTCTCCAATAGGAGTCTCCAGTGAAATTGGTTCCTGGGATATCTTGAGGATATCCTCCACCTTTTCCGGGGGCATTTCCATCCGCTCGCTGATCTCCTCTATGGTCGGCTCTCGTCCATACTCTTGAGCTAGACGGCGGGTCACCCGGTACAGCCTGGTAATGGTCTCTACCATATGCACCGGGATACGGATAGTCCGTGCCTGGTCTGCTATAGCTCGGGTGATCGACTGGCGAATCCACCAGGTAGCATAAGTGCTGAATTTGTAGCCTCTGCGATAGTCGAACTTCTCCACCGCACGAAGGAGCCCTATATTCCCCTCCTGGATTACATCAAGGAAGGACATGCCTCGCTCCACATACTTCTTGGCCACACTAACTACAAGCCTCAAATTGGCTTCAACGAGACGCTCCTCTGCCATTCTCCCTTTGTGTTGAATGGTTTCCAGATAGCTACGGAACTGCTCCTCAAAAGGCTTAAGGCCACTGCGAAACTCAGGGCTGTGAAGAACATCACCCAACTGGGACGGTGACCTGTTGCCAACGATATCGAGAAGCTGGGGCGGCAATAGAGCGCTGGCCAGGGAGAGGTCTTTCAACGACTCCTCCACTTGGCTCCGACTTTTCTCCGTTATGCGGGACACGCCTTCCACCAGTTGCTCACTGAGTTCCCTGTCCAGGGCAGCGCGCAATTCAGCATTTGAAGCCCTCTCAGCAAGACCCTCACCTGTAGTCAAACCAAGCTCCTCCTCCACAGCCTCAAGAACAGGCAATGTTTGCTCCAGCCGCTCCAGCAAAGCAAGCATTACGTCGGCAGCGGAGGGAGGTCTCATCAATTTGCGGGAGTACTCCTCCTCAAGCTCTTTGATGTAGTCTTTTTCCTCCTTATCCCTGGCCAGAGTTTTCTCCTGTTCTGCAGTAAGGAGAAGCACCCTGCCAATCTGTCGCAGGTACATGCGTACAGGATCATCGACGACTTCCAGTTCAGCAAGCTCCAACCTGGCGTCAACTCCTGCCTGGGACTCAGTCTCCAAGCCCTTCTCTTCTACTGGTGTCACTACCCCATGCCACACTTGAGATGGCTCATCAGCGTCTTCACCTTCCCCAGGTAGACCAGCATCGCTATCTTCCGGTGGCTCTCCTTCCGGTTCCACACTGTCCTTGTGGTTCCTAAAGTCCCACCGTGCGTTCCCCGGAGGGTAAGGCAACTTTGAAGACTGTCCTTCTTTTTCTACAGACATATCCTATTCCCCTAGCTTCTTGGAATTATGTTCCTTTTCCTTCCCCGAAGGAAAACTCCCAGCAACCGGGCGTTAAGCCTTTCTCCCAGTTGCTGCAGCTCTTCCAATTCAGCCGTATTTCCCTCGGCTTGCGCGTCTGAGACCAAAGCCTTCTCCTTTGTCTTTAAGTCTTGCAGCCACCGCTCCTCTAAGCGACGGATGCAATCAGTGAGAGCATCCTTTTGTTCCTCTTCACTCATTGGGGGGAGCGGCTTCTCCACCAGTGTATCTACATACTCTTGAAGAGACCGTTCCAGCCTTCCACGCATTGAGTCAAGATCAGCAGTGTCACTCCAGGCAAGGAAAAGCTGACGGTTTTCGCTGTGAGGGAAGAAATCGGCTGACAGCCCTGCGGCGTAGCTTCGTAGATGCGGGTAGCGAACCAGCAGTGAAAGACAATGTTCCGCCAACCGATCTCTGGGAAACAAAGAGGGAATGCTCTTGGAAGGTTGCTCCATTTCCTCTTTTTGTCTGGGCTTGAATGGTCGCTTCAGCTTCCCAAGACTTGCAGCCAGACTCCGCTCATCGACGCCTACAAGCCGGGATAGTCTTTGCAGGTAATGAGCTTGACTCACCGGATCATTGATGCCGCTGATGACTGGCAAGAGCCGGTCTACGGCAGAAGACTTATCTCCGACCTTGTTCAAGTCAAGCTTGGAAGTCACCCTATGGAACACGTAGTCGATCACCGGCGTAGCTTGCTCTACCAGATGCTGCCACTCTTCAGTGCTTTCTCTCACGATTTCATCGGGATCCTTCCCCTGAGGTAAGATGATGACCTTCCACGCGGCATTGTAGGGGTTTTCATACCTAACGTTCGTCCAACCTGAAACAGACATCGGTTGACCAAAGGTTTGAGTAATCACTTCTTGCCCTCGCAGCGTCGCCATTTCACCAGCAGCATCGGCATCGAGGGCCAGAGTGAGGTTCTTGGTCAGCTTCTTGATGATACCCACCTGCTTCTCCGTGAGGGCAGTCCCCAGAGAAGCCACCACATTGTCGAAGCCATATTGGTGGACTACGATGACATCCATATACCCCTCTGCCACTATCGCCAGGTCATGTTTCTTGATAGAAGCTTTTGCCCGGTCGATGCCATAAAGAGCACCGCTTTTGTCAAATATGGGGGTCTGAGGTGAATTGAGATATTTGGGCAAGGAATCGTCCAGGGCTCTGGCTCCGAAGCCCACAACCCTCCCATCCATGCCTCGAATGGGA
The DNA here is from genome assembly GCA_030616195.1 of Chloroflexota bacterium. Next base: position 3,600 of record JAUWXW010000178.1, read on the forward strand.
AACATCAGTCGGTTGCGGAAGCGGTCATAAGCCTGCCCCTGTTCCTTGGCCACCAGCAAACCGGCAGCCAGCAACTCAGACTCGAGGTAGCCTTTTCCAGTCAGTTGTTCACGTAAAGCCCCCCAGCTATCCGGGCTGAAACCTAACTGAAAGTCCTCGATGGTTTTCTGGGAAATACCCCGTTCCACCAAATAACGCCGCGCCCTCCCACCTGCCTGGGACTGAAGTAGTAAGCGATGGTAGTATTCAGACGCAGCCTCATTTATGTTCTTTAATCTGTCGTGTTCCCTTTGGCTGTCATCCCGCTGTGGCGCAGCCAGAGAAACGCCTGCCTTTCGTGCCAGAATACGCAACGCTTCTCCAAAGTCCACCCCTTCTTTCTTCATCACGAAGGAGAAGACGTCGCCCCCTGTTGCGCAGGCTCCAAAGCAATGCCAGCTCTGGCGTTCCGGAAACACGTAGAAGGAGGGGACGCGTTCAGAGTGGAATGGGCACGCAGCCTTGAAATTGCGTCCCGCCTTCTTCAAGCCGGGAACATAGTCGGAAACTACGTCTGCTATGTCCACCCTTTGTTTTATCTCATCAATGACGCCCACTATGCAGTTCCTGTCTCCAGATTGACTGAATCAATAATGTCTAGACAAGGCCGGCCTGCTGAGCTACCTGAAGGGCATACTGGTCAGTCATCCCGGCGATATAATCCACTACTCTTCGAGCCAGCGGTTCGTCGCCAAGGACGTAATCCTCCGGCAGCCTGTCTTCATGTCCGGTGAAATATTCGTAAAGTGAGCCGACTATCCCCCTCACCTTGTTCGCCTCCGTGTGTACCAGGCTGGAATT
>JAUWXW010000015.1 GCA_030616195.1 Chloroflexota bacterium
CGGCAAGAGATAAGCGAATTGCTGCAACGCCAGGTTAAAGATCCCAGGTTAGGTGGTCTTATTACTGTGACTCAGGTTTCCACTTCTGGGGATCTTCGCCACGCTAGAGTGTTCTTTAGCATTATGGGCAGTGAAGATGAAAGAGGGGAGGTCCTTGAGGCTTTGACTGCTGCCTCGGGTTTCTTGCGCAAAGAGATGAGCAGTCGACTCGGACTACGGCGTTGCCCTGAATTGAGCTTCCACTACGATGACTCCATTGGCCAGGGATCTCAGGTCCTCCAGTTAATTAGCCAGGTAGCTATCACTGAAACTGGAGGAGAAGAACCAAGTGAGTGTTGACGGCATCCTAAACGTCCTCAAGCCGGCGGGCAGGACCTCCTTTGCAGTAGTCTCCTTGCTACGACGCCTGAGCGGTGAGCCACGGGTAGGCCATGCAGGGACGCTTGATCCTGACGCCACAGGGGTACTAGTCCTTTGCTTCGGTCAAGGAACCAGGATTATCGAGTTCCTGGCCCAGGCCAGGAAAACCTACCAAGCCGAAATTGAACTGGGGATAACTACCGATAGTTATGATGCCAGCGGTAAGGTAGTTCAAACGAGCGATCCCTCCTTTGTCACCGAGGGGCAAGTCGAGCAGGTGCTTCATTCCTTTCTTGGTTCTATCGAGCAGATCCCCCCAATGTATAGTGCCCTCAAATATAAAGGGAAGCGTCTCTACCGATTTGCTTGGGAAGGGGTTGAGGTGCCAAGAGAGCCCAGGAGTGTGCAGGTTCTTGGCTTGGAGCTTCTGGGATGGCAACCTCCCATTATCGCTATTGAGGTGGAATGTAGTGCCGGTACCTACATCCGCTCCTTAGCCCATGATATAGGACTAGCTCTAGGTTGCGGCGCTCATCTTAGAAAACTCGTTCGTGTCAAGAGTGAGCCCTTTCATATCAGTGAGGCCATACCCCTTCCTTTTATTGAACAGGCTTTTTGCCATGGCTATTGGCAGCGGTTCCTTTATGCTGTTGACGAGGTGCTCCTTGGTTGGGAAGCGGCTATCCTTAGCCAGGAAAGCGAGGCAATGGTAAGAAACGGTCGCTCCATACCTTTAGCGAGTACCGGTCTCTTAGCTCAGTCTGTCAATCGCTGTCGTGCCTACTCTACTGATGGTCGTTTTCTAGCGGTGTTACGTCAGGAAGACAAAGACCGATGGCATCCTGAGAAGGTGTTTCACCTTACAGATTCCAGCAATATCCAGTGACTGGCCCTCAGTCGCTGATTCAGGGGCAGCTCCCCAACCGATGGATTGAAGCCTTCCTTAACCTGTCTGTGGGAGAGCCTTTCCAAGCTCGATATCTTCTAAGGATTGAGGGAGTCCACTCCTTCAATCCTTTGGTCAAGGAAGGGATTCCTTCACGCCTCACAAGCACTCAATTGCTGCTCAAGGGCAGTTACGAAGGTCTTGACAACCTGAGTGGAACATGCGTATAGTTCAATCAGTTTGAAAGGAGGTGGACGTAGTGGCACAGGCGTATTGCTTCAAATGTAGGTCGAAGGTTGACATTAAGAACCCGACGAGCGTCACTTTGAAGAACAAACGCCCGGCTACCAGGGGTGTATGCCCCAAGTGTAGCACCACGGTGTTTAGAATTGGCAAGGCTTAGTCGAACGATACTGGGACTAACCAGAGTTGGATAGCGTGAGTCTACGTAGCAGAGTAAGTGGGTGGACGCTGAGTACTGTCTGCACTTGGTTTTCTTCCAAACCGCAGCCTCTGAGTATGGCATTGGCTAATGAGGGGGTAAGTAAACCCGAGCTTTCGTGGGCATCAGAGCCAAGTAATACTTTGATCCCGGTGGTCTCTACCAGGTGAGCTACATGCCCATTTGTCAAGCAGTGTCCCTTCCTGGCACTTATCTCGATGAATATACCGTTTGCTGCTGCTAACTTCGCCTCCTCTGGAGTGAGTAATCCAGGGTGGACCAGGATATCTACGTCAGGCGATTGGACTGCCGCCAGGTTGGTCCCTTCTTCTACCGGTTCAACAATGGTCTCGCCATGAACGAGTACTATCCATGCTCCCAACTCCTTGGCCCGCTTTGCTGCTTCAGCAATGGCTCGAGCCGGGAGGTGGGTAAGTTCAACACCGGGGATGGCGATGATGTCCCAATACTCTCTGGCTATGAGACAATCCTCGCTAACCTCGTGGAGTATTCTTTCCAGGGATCCCAGGCCAACGTGGTCGGTTAGAGCGATGGCGCGGTAGCCGTTTTCTGTTGCCCGCCGTATCAGTTCAATGGGCGACAGGTCTCCATCGCTCAAAGAGGTGTGAGTATGGAAGTCGTAGATTTGTGGTTGCCTCCCAACACAGTATAGGCTATAAATATAGCATACGCGAGTATAGTGGACAACCAGGGGGGTGGAGAAAACGAGACGGACTTTCAGGACAATAGTCGTTCCCCTATCACTCTGGACATTTGGCAGTGTAGCTGATAAGATAGCCCGTGCCTCAGATAGGCTGGTTAAGCATCCGGCACGGTTAACGACTAGGGATGGAATTTGCGATGGGAAAGGGGGTGCGTAGAACTTGGGAAACATAAACGTAGCCATAATAGGTGTAGGTAATTGTGCTTCCTCCTTAGTTCAAGGCGTCCACTACTATCGTAACGCAAAGCAAGACGAGTTTATACCTGGTTTGAGGTGTCCGGAACTCGGAGGATACCATGTCGGCGATATCCAGTTTGTGGCTGCCTTTGATATCGATAAGAATAAAGTGGGTAAGGACCTGGCGAAGGCCATATTCGTTTCCCCCAACAATACCTTCAAGTTTTGTGAGGTGCCTAACACGGGGGTAAAAGTGCAGCGAGGGATGACCCATGACGGTCTGGGCAAATATCTTTCGCAAGTGATCACCAAGGCGCCTGGCTCCACCGCAAATGTGGTCAACATTCTCAAGAGCACGGAGACTGATGTAGTTGTCAGCTATCTGCCTGTTGGCAGTGAGGAAGCCACCAAGTGGTATGTGGAGCAAGTCCTCAGCGCCGGTTGCGGCTTGATTAACTGCATCCCCGTGTTCATCGCCCGGGAAGAGTACTGGCAGAAACGTTTTGCCGAAAAAGGGCTGCCTATAATCGGTGATGATATCAAGTCGCAGGTTGGCGCTACTATCACCCATCGGGTACTTACCAGGCTGTTCCGTGAGCGAGGGGTTAAACTGGAGCGAACCTATCAGTTGAATTTTGGAGGTAACACAGACTTCTACAACATGCTGGAGAGAGAGCGCCTGGAGTCGAAGAAGATATCCAAGACCAACGCAGTTACGTCTCAGCTGGATTATGAGCTTGCCCCAGGAGATATCCATGTGGGGCCGAGTGATTATGTACCCTGGCTTGGTGACCGCAAATTCTGTCACATTCGTATGGAGGGGCGGGCTTTTGGCGATGTTCCTCTGAATCTGGAGCTCAAACTTGAGGTATGGGATAGCCCTAATTCAGCCGGGGTGGTTATTGATGCCATCAGGTGTTGCAAGCTAGCCCTGGAAAGGGGGCTTGGGGGTGCACTAGCCGCCCCATCTGCTTGCTTTATGAAATCACCGCCTGTTCAGTATACCGATGCGGAAGCGCACAGAATGGTGGGGGAGTTTGTTGACGGGACGAACAATGAGACCTTGCCAGGTGAGAGCTTGCGTAGCGAGGAATAGATGGCCTTCCAAGCTATGAATATCGCCTTGGTTTCCCCTTATGATTACGCCTATCCAGGCGGGGTCAACACCCATATTTCCAGCCTTGCCCTTGGTCTGGCTAAGATGGGGCATCAGGTAAAGATTCTTGCCCCTTGCTCCAATAAGAAAGCTCTGGCTCGCCCGCAGGACATCATTCCCCTGGGGAAAACAATTCCCTATCCCTCCAATGGCTCAGTAGCTCGGCTTACAATATCCTGGTGGCTGCTGCCGAAAGTGAAGTCAATCCTTGACGAAGAAAAGTTCGATATTATTCACTTCCACGAACCGTTGTTTCCTTCTCTACCTTGGATGGTGCTCCCCATGTCTCGCTCGGTTAATGTGGCCACTTTTCACGCCTACTATAAACGCTCCTTTGGATATTGGTTCTGGAAACCACTTTGTAGGAGGTTTTACAACAGGCTTGATGGTAAGATCGCTGTCTCCGAACCAGCCATGAGGTTTGTCTCCAGATACTTCCCCGGTGATTACCGCATAATCCCCCATGGCGTTGATGTGGAGCGTTTTTCGTCACAGGCACCTCCGATTGAGGATTTCTGCGATGGCAAATTGAATATCCTGTTTGTCAGTCGACTTGATGAGCGGAAAGGGGTGAGATACCTTATTAAGGCTTATAAAATGGTGAAGGAAGAGATTCCTGAATCCAGGCTTATTGTAGTTGGCCCTGGCAATCAGAGGCGGTATAAAGACTGGGTCCAGGCGGTAAAGTTGAAGGATGTAGTTTTCGCTGGCTACACATCCTATGCTGACCTACCGCGATATTATCGCACCGCGGATATCTTCTGCGTCCCGGCTGTTGGGCGGGAGAGTTTCGGCATCGTTTTGCTTGAAGCAATGGCTGCTGGCAGAGCAATAGTCGCCTCGAATATTGACGGCTATGCCAATGTGCTGACTGATGGTGTTGATGGGGTGCTGGTACCGCCCAAAGATACAGAAACGCTGGCTCAGGCCCTTGTCTCCCTTCTTCGTGATCCGGCTCGACGCGAGCAAATGGGCAGCCAGGGGAGGAGCAAGGTGGAGGGGCTAACATGGGAAGCCATCGCTGGCAGAACGATGGACTACTACCTGGAGATATTAGGGCGAGATAAATGATGAACCTGTCTGAAGCGCGCCATCTAGCCGCCGAGCGCTCCACAGTTCGCCTGGTTAACGTCCTCCGCAGGACAAGGGTGACGCCCAATGCCTTGACCTTAATGGGCTTTGCAGCCAGTGGGGTTGCCGCGGCAGTTATCGCCAAAGAGTACCTCCTTGTGGGCGGGCTTCTGGTTCTCCTTTCCGGAGCTTTCGACCTGTTTGATGGCCCGCTGGCGCGAGCCAAGGGGCAAAGTACCAGGTTTGGGGCTATTCTTGATTCTACTTGTGATCGTTTTGGGGAAGCCGCGGTGCTTCTGGGACTCCTTATTGTATACGTAAACAAGGACGCTACCTGGGAGCCCCTGCTCATATATACGACCTTTGTAGGGTCAGTGTTGGTCAGCTATGTCAGAGCCAGGGGTGAGGCGTTGGGAATGAAATGCGAGGTGGGAATATTCACCCGGGCAGAGAGGGTTGTTCTTTTGGCACTGGGACTCATCCTAACTCATTGGATAGATAGGGCAATGCTCGTCATCTTGTGTATACTAACTGCCCTTACCCTGGTCACAGTGTTACAACGCCTTATTTATTTACGGGGGCAGACAAACCAAGGTGGTTGATAGTTGCTTGAGCGATGGCGAGAGAGCCAGCTACCTCAAGCCACTCCAGGCAATCTCATAATGACATAATCTCGACAGGGAGGGGAGCGAAGGCCATGAGCGATAACACGTTCCAATGGAGCTTTATTGGAGTTGTTGTTCTGGCGATCATTTTGATCGTTCTGGCAGCGGCTGCGGTGATACCTGGGTGGCTGATAGCCATTGCTATCATCGGCGGGCTTGCCGGTTGTGTCGCCTTGCTTTACTACTGGGGAAAAGGCTATATGAGCCGCCTTTAAGTTCTTGGCATGGTTGAGAAGTTGTCTTAATGTGTGAGTTTTCATGCCGCTAGTTGCTGTCGTTGGAGCCCAATGGGGTGATGAGGGGAAGGGGAAGATTGTCGACCTTCTTGCCGAAAAAGCAAATTTGGTTGCCCGCTTCTCCGGTGGTTCGAATGCAGGACACACTGTCTGTAATCCCTACGGGGAGTTCAAGCTGCATTTGGTTCCGTCGGGTATTTTTTACCCTCATACTGTCTGCCTTATTGGCAATGGCGTAGTAGTTTCCCCTCCTGTGCTTCTCCAAGAACTGGGGCAGCTCAGGGAGAAGGGGGTGGACACCTCAAGGCTATTCATTAGCAGTCGCGCCCATTTGATTATGCCCTATCATATACTTTTTGATGAACTGGAGGAAGAAGCAAAGGGCAGCGAAGCTCTGGGGACTACCCGGAGTGGCGTTGGCCCGGCCTATATGGACAAGGCAGCGCGACTGGGAATTCGAGCCGGTGATCTTCTTCATGAGGAGGAATTGCTCCGTGGCCTTCGCATTGCGTTAGAGCAAAAGAATCCTATCTTGACCAAAGTGTATGGAGTACCACCTCTATCTCTGGAGGAGGTCTATCATCAGTGTTGCCAATACAGAGAGGGCCTTGCTTCGATGATATGTGAGACTGGACCACTGGTCAAACAGGCTCTGGAGAGAGGGGAGCTAGTGTTATTAGAGGGAGCGCAGGGTGCCCTTCTTGACATTGACTTTGGTACCTATCCCTATGTTACCTCTTCGTCAGCTGTAGCGGCCGGAGCCTTCGTGGGACTGGGTCTAAGCCCATCCAAAGCCAGGATTGATTGCAGCGTAGGCGTGCTAAAAGCCTACACCACTAGAGTAGGCAGTGGACCAATGCCTACAGAGCTCCGGGGTGAAACCGGAGAGTTGATTCGACAAAAGGGTCAAGAGTACGGGGCAACAACGGGGCGGCCACGCCGCTGTGGCTGGTTCGACGCTGTAGCTGCTTGCTTCAGTGCCTACATCAATGACTTCACCGCCATTGCCCTAACCCGACTTGATGTCCTGGATACCCTGGCCTCCATAAAGATTTGCACTGGGTATGAAGTAAATGGCAAGGTTATGGATCAGTTCCCCAGCAGCTCGATGGTCCTCGAGGAGTGCCAGCCCGTCTATGAGGAGTTGCCTGGCTGGCAGTGCCCTACGAGTGACGTACGCCACCCGGAGGATCTGCCACCCGCAGCCAGGTCCTATGTGGAAAGGTTGGAAGAGGTTGTCGCTTGTCCCATCGACATTATCTCCGTCGGGCCTAGACGGGAACAGACCATCATAGTGAGACCTCTCCTGTAGCGGTTGCCAGGTTTCCAAGAGCCTCGTAGGATGGGTGAAGCGTAGCGAGACCCATGGCTTCACATCCTTCCCTCGGGCTGGTGGGTTCCGTTTCACTCCACCCACCCGACGCGTTCTTAATAAAATGGGGTAGCCTAGAGCATCTGCTCTAGGCATGGTTGCAGCAGATGCTGCAACCTACCCCGATTATTGGACAGCCTCTTTCGGTCGTTCCGCTGGCGAGCGGAGCACCCGCCTATGGCAACAGCGGCAATGGCTGATTTTGGGTGGCGGCCTGACACTTATCTTTGCTGGCTTTTTGTTTTATAATCTAGGAACGTGAAGGCTTGGCTGTGGGACATCATCGAGAGGCGCCTCGACGAAAAAGGCGCGATGATATTTAGAAAGTGGTGGCTATGGAGCGAATAATTTCAGGCAAACCCAGGGAAGAAGAAATTGCTCTCGATAGTAGCCTTCGTCCCAGGAGCTTCGCCGAGTTCGTGGGCCAGGATAAGGTTAAGGAGAACATTAAGATCGCCATTGCTGCTGCCAAGGCCAGAAACGAATCGCTGGACCATCACCTGCTCTATGGGCCGCCAGGTTTGGGGAAGACCACTCTGGCTCATGTTGTTGCCGCTGAAAAGGGGGTTAGCATTAGAGTCACGTCTGGCCCAGCTATAGAGCGCCCCGGAGATGTGGCAGCTATCATAACCGACCTTCAGGAAGGGGATATTCTGTTTATCGATGAGATGCATCGTCTCCCCCGGGTGGTGGAGGAGGTACTTTACCCAGTTATGGAGGAATTTGCCCTGGATATCGTTATCGGCAAAGGGCCTGGGGCAAAGAGCCTGCGTCTTCACCTTCCTCACTTCACGCTTATCGGAGCTACGACTCGCTTCGCTATGCTCAGCTCTCCCCTGAGGGACAGATTTGGTGCTGTTTACAGGCTTGATTTCTATGACCAGCAGGCTATAGAAGTGATAGTGGGCCGTTCTGCTAGCATCCTCAAGGTCGAAGTGGAGCAGGGCGGAGTAAAGGAGATTGCCTGTCGTGCCCGGGGAACACCCAGAGTTGCCAACCGGCTGCTCAAAAGAGTGCGAGACTATGCTCAGGTAATGGCGGATGGAGTGATTACCAGAGCAGTGGCCATCGAAGCGTTGGCTAAACTGGAGGTTGACAACATAGGCCTAGATGACGTGGACCACAAGGTATTGCGGACTATCGTGGAAAAGTTCGATGGTGGCCCTGTAGGGCTCGATACCATTGCTGCCTCTATAAGCGAGGAAGCAGACACTATCATGGACGTCTATGAACCCTATCTTCTACAACTTGGTTTCCTGGAGCGAACACCCCGCGGGAGGCTGGCCACGCGCCTTGCCTACGAGCACCTGGGTTTGCCCTACGATAGGAATCAATCCGATCAACGGAGCTTCTGGTAAGTCTAGCCAGGATCAGCGATCGAAATTCTCCACGCCCTATGACAAGGGTGGCAATCACTGATTTCGGACGAAGAATTGTCAGTTACTTTCCGATTAAGGTATAATTGGCTCGCAAGGTGGTTCAGAAGTGTCGAAGGGAAGAAGGTCAGCAGGTAACCCTTCTGCCTCGGCGGTTGCCAGTTCAGCCGAGGCTTTGCCTTCTGTAGGGGTGAGGGAAACTGCTGGTGAATATCTAGCCCAAATAGCAAAGGCTTTGCGCCGTCATATCATTAGAATGACCGCTACGGCAGGCAGTGGGCATCCCGGTGGCTCCCTTTCAGCGGTAGAGATTGTCACTGCTCTCTTCTTCCATGCCCTGCGTCATCGCCCTTCAGAGCCCCAATGGGTTGAGCGCGATCGATTTATCCTCAGCAAGGGACACGCTGCTCCTCTCCTCTATGCCGCGCTAGCAGAGAGCGGGTATTTTCCTGTAGAGGAGCTGGCCACCTTGAGAAAGCTGGGTAGGCGCCTTCAAGGACACACTGATAGGACCCGCACTCCCGGTGTAGAGATGTCTTCCGGTTCCCTGGGTCAGGGGTTGTCCTTTGGTATCGGCACTGCCCTGGCAGCTCGTCTCAACTCGCAAAGCTATAGGGTGTATGTCCTTTTGGGGGGTGGGGAGTGTGATGAGGGGCAGGTCTGGGAGGCAGCTATGGCAGCAGCCCATTTCAAACTGGATAATCTGGTAGCTATTGTCGATCACAACAAGCAGCAGATCGATGGCTGGAACTTCGAGGTGATGAACCTCGAGTCCCTTCCTGATAAGTGGCGCTCGTTTGGCTGGGAGGTTATTGAGGTGGATGGCCACGATTTCAGCCAAATCCTGGCTGCCTTTCAAAAGTCCCAACAGATAAAAGGACAGCCTACAGTGATCATTGCCCATACCGTTAAGGGCAAAGGGGTGAGCTTCATGGAGAATAATCTACAATTCCATGGCAAGGCCCCTACCCCTGAGCAAGCCGAGAAGGCACTAGAGGAATTGGCGTAAGAGGAAAAGTGACGGAGCTAGTCTCCACCAGAGAAGCCTATGGCAAGACCCTGGTAGCTCTAGGGAAAGAGAACCCCGATATCGTGGTTCTCGATGCTGACCTCTCACAGTCAACCATGACCCGCCTGTTTTCCCAGGAGTTTCCTGACCGTTTCTTCAACTGTGGCATTGCTGAACAGAACATGATGAGCATCTCGGCTGGCCTTGCTGCCTCGGGAAAGGTTGTCTTTGCCAGCAGCTTCGCTGTCTTTGCTACCAGTCGCTGCTTTGACCAGCTACGCATGAGCATCGCCCAGCCGTGCCTTAATGTTAAAGTGGTGGCTACTCATGGTGGCATCACCGTGGGGGAGGACGGTTTCTCTCATCATGCGATAGAGGACCTGGCTCTTGCTTGCGCTCTTCCTGGCTTCACCGTCGTTGTTCCTGCCGACGCCGTTGAGACTGCTCAGTTGATAAGGGTGGCAGCAGCTACCCCTGGGCCGTTCTACATCCGGTTAAGACGTCCCAGTGCTCCTCTGGTTTGCAAGAATGGCTACCAGTTTGTGCTGGGCAAGGCGGCAAATATGAGACAAGGCTTCGATGCCACCATTATTGCTAATGGGATAATGGTGCCTAGAGCTCTGGAGGCGGCAGAGGATCTGTCTCAAGAGGGGATTGACTGTCGCCTACTAAACATGTCGACCCTCAAACCTCTTGATGAAGAGGCTGTTAGCCTGGCAGCCAGAGAGACGGGGGCTATCGTAACCGCTGAAGAACACCTGCAGCAGGGGGGGCTGGGAAGCAGGGTAGCTCAAGTCGTAGTTCAACATCGAGCCGTCCCTATGGCCTTCGTGGCCATCAAAGATATCTACACCCATTCAGGGAAGCCAGAGGAATTGCTGCAGCAGCACGACTTAACTGCCAGTGCCATTGAGAAGGCAGTAAAGTCGACACTCCTGAGAAAGAGATAGTCGCCGGGGATAGGGATCTTCGTCTATCTCGGCTTGGGCGACGACTAATTTGGGTCTCCCTCCGCTGAAATCTCATGTCAGTCTTGGAACCAACAGACATCAACTGCCCCATATCCCTTTCTCTGCCTCTTTGGCTTCTGTCTCTGCCTCCTTCAGAAGATTGTAGTACTTGTTGTCTGGGTAGCGGTCTTTGGGGTAAACCTGAGCATATCCCTGCCTCACCAGTTCAGCATTGACAAAGACACTTCCCACGTAGACGTACCTCAACAGCCTGTCGAACCTATCCTTATTGGTTACATCCTTCTCCAGGCGGACAGTTTTCCCATCTACCAATTCCTGATTATATTGCTTTGCCTCTTCATAGTAGGGCTGTTCCCTCTCGGGGGTATCGATGCCAATATAGCGGACGTGATATCCGCCTTCAATAACAATGGTATCCCCATCAATGACGCGAGTTACTCTTGCCGTCTCAGGAGTACCGGCGCAATGCGGTAGTAAGAGGATGATAACGACGAGAAGAGTGACCAGGCTGACTTTAGCGGGCATCGTGTCCTTCCATAACTTTGCTGTGGATTGCATGCCCCGGCAGCACTCCTATACAACAGAAATCAAATGAATCGGCAGCATTGAGGTCGCAGTCGGTCAGCACCTTGTTCTCCGTCGGGTCAGCCAACGCGCCTATTATGCTTGTCTTTCCAGTCCCCCCTTGCCGTTTAGGGCCACAAGTACTTTCGGCTTTCCCTTTGTCTCCTTTACTCTCAGGGCTGCCTGTCCTTGGACCTGGTGTAGAGCCGATAAATGGTCTCGTCGCTTGACTCGTAGCACTCGGTACAGCCGTCGTACTCTTCGGGACTGATCTCCTCAAGGTATGTCTCGAATCCCAGTTCCTGATACATTTCCAGGGTTCTCTTCAGATGTTGCCCGGCCGTCACTGAGGCTGGCGTCCATCCTTGCTTTTCCAGTTCGTCCTTAGTCGACATTGGCCCTGTCTTTCAGCTTAGCCAGGAGGCTGAGGAAGCGCTCCCGCTACTCCGAAAAGCCCCCGTAGGATATTTCTCACCCTAGGGAGGTGTGGTTTCATCTCCTCTTGGCATGGTAACATGTCCCAGGACAACAGTCTAGTCAGTGCCCCAGTTTTCACTTGTCATGCACTTTCGATGCTGTTATAATAGCTTTGAATGGAGGATCCGAGGCCTACCTGGTACAGTGCTGCGCGCGGAGCGGCGAAAACCAAAGGTATATGTGCATCATTTTGCTGTCCTAGCAAATTTCACCGCAGCACAACTCTTTCAAGAACTAAGGCGACTCACGGTCCTGCCTATACGCTGGATATATCCTCGCCAACCATTGACTCTCGGCATCTTGCTGCAAACCTGCGCAATAACAAAACTTGTGTGCCCCAGAACCTAAACAGGTAGCGGGGTATTTTCTATTTATGAAGCGGAAGGAGGTAAGCCATGATCCTTATTGGTGAGAACATACACATCATTTCTAAAGATGTTTCTGTGGCAGTAAAGGAACGAAACGCCAAGGTAATTCAGGGCTTGGCCATAGCGCAGACTGAGGCTGGTGTTCACTACATAGATATGAATATGGGTCCGGCAAGGAAAAACCCGGAGGAGACTGCGGAGTGGCTGGTGAATACAGTTCAGGAGGTCACTGATTTGCCTTTGTCGATAGATACCCTGAACCCTGTGGCTATGGAGGCAGGACTCAGAGCCTGTACTAAGGCAAGGCCCCTGCTGAACTCTGCCTCCGGGCGGACCGACAGCAAGGAACAAACGCTGCCGCTGGCTAAGAAGTATAATACGGACCTGGTACTTTCGGTGCTCACTGATAAGGGCTGCCCTCCTGATGTTGAAACGAGAATGGAGAGTATCATGGAGACGGTGGCCTATGCCAACGAGCTTGGCATCCCCAATGAAGACCTGTGGATCGATCCTATTCTTCTACCGGTTAGTGCTGACCAACAGCAGGTTATCGAGGCCCTGGAATTCATGAAGATAGTGGGGGACGTCCTGCCTGGTGTTAAGTCAACGATAGGGCTCTCCAACCTGTCCAACGGGACACCAGAAGAGCTCAGGGGGGTCCTCAACCGCACCTATATGGTAATGCTGGGACGGTACGGGCAGCATTCCGTAATTGCCGATGCTCTGGACAAGGAGCTTATAAGTCTGAACAAAGGCGATATGCCAGAGATTGTCGATCTCATTTACAAGGTGATGGATGGAGAGGACATAGACCTCTCTTCTCTGTCTCAACAGGCCAGAGACTACGCCAAGACGGTCCAGGTTCTCCTGGGTGAGACGCTGTATTCTCATTCCTGGCTGGAAGACTAGACAACGGGAAAGGAGACACAAAGTATGGAGTTCAAGGCACTGGTTGAGTCATACTCCGGAAGTGTCAGAGAGGTAACCATAGGAAAAGGGGCCAAAGCTTTGAAGATAGGCGGAGAGAATAAGCTCGCCTACGGTTTCTTCGACGAAGGCTCCATCCCCAATCCGCCCAGGCTTGCTCTGGAGGTTTTAGACATGGAGCCTGAAGGGTGGGCCGAGTGGGCTCTCGAGCCGGTTAAGGATGTTGCCTCCGATCCTGTCAAATGGGCTAAGAAATGCCTCGATTACGGGGCGGATATGATTTGTCTTAGACTGGCCAGCACCGATCCGGCAGGGAAGGATGCTTCACCAGAGGCGGCAGCAGAGCTTGCCAAAAAGATAGCTGAGGCGATAACAGTTCCCCTCATAGTCTACGGGACAGGGGATGAGAAAAAGGATGCCGAAGTATTACCGAAGGTGGCTGAGGTATGTGATGGAGAGGACCTCCTTCTGGGTCCGGTGATTAAGGAAAACTACGAAGTGGTAGCTAAGGCGGCCCAGGAGCACGGGCATGCCATAATTGCTCAAACCCCTCTGGACATCAACCTGGAGAAGGAGTTGAACATCAAGCTGTCCAAGTTCTTCCCGCC